>JALFPC010000001.1 GCA_022782305.1 Prevotella sp.
ACACAAAGTCCTCTCCTTCGTGTTTAATTGTACGAACTGTTGTGTCCTTTACTTCTATATTTGTAACCTTCTTTGCCATAATCAGTTGATGTTATAGTTCCTACATACAATATTTGGAGTGCCGTTCTGCTCGAAAATTCTTGACTCTTTCCGCCAACCCACTTGATAAAAGGTTTTGCTTTAGCCATAATTCTTGTTGATGTTAAACTTTGATGCAAAGATAATAAATCTTTGAGAGAAATACTTCTTTTTACCTATGAAAGTTATCATTTAATTTTCCTTTGCCCAAGATTACGTGAAGAAAAGGGGAAGAAAAGGGATAGAAAAAGGCAAAAAAGTAAACAATTAAAAAGGTAAACAAGTCAACGGTAAACTCGTCAACTCGTCACTTTGCAAATTTGCGAAATTGCAGAAAGGTGTTATGGTACAGGGGTGCGGCTAAAATGGTCGCACCCCTGCTTTTATATTTAAGGTGGGTTCTATAAATTCTCACCTTTATGCAAATGGGTTTTCAGTTGGATAAGGCAATGACTTAGGTTGGTTGTATGCTATATCCTTAATTCCCAAATATTTGAACACTTCAAAGAGGGTTTTGCCCACATGTGAGAATGCCACGGCACCGTGGTGTGGGTAGCCTTTCTGTATCAGTACATGACGATAGAAACGACCCATCTCGGGTATGGCGAAGATGCCTATGCCACCAAAACTGCGGGTTGGCACATCCAGCACCTCGCCCTCGGCAATGTATGAGCGGAGATTACCCTGTGAGTCGCACTGCAAACGGAAGAAGGTGATGTCGCTGGCAGCAATGTCGCCCTCGAGGGTGCCACGAGTGAAATCAGGTTCTCCGCCATCTTCGAGCAGTCGATTTTGGATAAGTTGATATTTGATTTTGCGATTAGAACACATCTTGCACTGTGGAGTGTTACCGCAATGGAAACCCATGAAGGTGTCGGTGAGTTTATATCCGTATTTGCCTATGATGTCTTCATCGTAGATATATTTTGGCACAGAATTGTTGATGTCGAGCAGTGTCACGGTATCGTCGCTTGCGCACATGCCGATGTATTCAGAAAGAGCGCCATAGATGTCAACCTCGCAGGCCACAGGAATGCCACGGCTGACGAGGCGGCTGTTTACATAGCATGGTTCGAAACCAAACTGACTTGGGAATGCAGGCCAGCATTTATCAGCAAAGGCAACATACTGGCGTGAGCCCTTGTGCTCTTCAGCCCAGTCGAGCAGTGTGAGTTCAAACTGCGCCATGCGACGACTGAGGGCTGGGTAGTAGCATCCTTCGCCCATCTCTTTGGCCATATCTTCGCAAACGCTATCAATGCGTGGGTCGTTTTCGTGCTTTTTGTATGCCACGAGCAGGTCGAGTTCGGAGTTCTCCTCAACTTCCACTCCCAGTTCATAGAGTCCCTTGATGGGAGCATTGCATGCGAAGAAATCCTGAGGACGTGGACCGAAAGTAATAATTTTGAGTTGCTTGAGACCGATGATTACACGAGCCACTGGCACAAAGTCGGCCATCATCTTAGCCACCTCTTCAGCGGTGCCCACGGGATATTCGGGTATGTAGCCTTTGAGATGCCTCATGCCGAGGTTGTATGAGCAGTTGAGCATGCCGCAGTAAGCATCGCCACGCCCATTGATCATGTCGCCATCGCCCTCGGCGGCAGCCACAAACATGCATGGTCCGTCGAAGTGTTTGGCTATGAGAGTTTCTGGCGTTTCAGGTCCGAAATTGCCGAGAAACACCACGAGAGCGTTGCATCCAGCCGCTTTGACCTCATCCACGGCCTTGAGCATGTCTTGTTCGTTTTCTACTGTTGTCTGGCAGTTGAAGAGTTCCCCCTTGTATGCCTTTACTATGTTTTCGCGTCGCTGTGTAGACAGTGCGATGGGAAAACAGTCTCGGCTCACTGCTATGATGCCGAGTTTCACCTGTGGAATGTTGTTGCTTTGCATATAATTTTTTTAGTTTTAGCAGATAGGCATAGCCATATCCTTTATGTCTGTTTTGTTATGCAAAGATACATTATTAATATATAAATATGGTCAATGGCGATATTAATTAACAAAGATTTAACACAATAGGCAGATGTATGATTGTGTGTATAGCAATTTTTTTGTATATTTGCAGGGTTATATGAGCAAAAAATTATTATTAATATGAGAAATCGACTTATTATGATGGGCTGGCTGCTTATGCTGTCGGTGGTTATGCAGGCGCAGCAGCAAGCCAAATATGTGTTTTATTTTATTGGCGATGGCATGGGTGTAAACCAAGTGAACGCCGCTGAGACATACCAGGCAGCCATGGATGGCAGGATAGGCATTGAGCCCCTCTGCTTCCCTTCGTTTCCATATTTCGCACTTGTAAACACGCAGAGTGCCAACAGCGGCATCACCGACTCGGCGGCAGGCGGCACGGCTCTGGCCACAGGCAGCAAGACCCATAATGGGGCGCTGGGCATGAATGCCGACATGAGCGACAGGGTGAGCAGCATTGCCGATTGGGCACGTGAGGCAGGAGCCGCCGTGGGCATAACCACAAGTGTGACCATAGACCATGCCACCCCAGCAGCCTTTTATGCACATGTCAAAGACCGCAAGATGGGTTATGACATAGGTTTGCAGATGATAAATAGCGGCAATGATTTCTTTGCGGGCAGTGCACTATCAAAGCCTAAGAACCCGAGCGCAGGTGGTGCCGACCTGTATGAGCAGGCTCAGAAGAAGGGATACACCCTGGCATACGGATATGACGAATATGCGAAAAAAGCCGACAAAGCACAGAAGATGATACTCATGCAGTCGAAAGCAGCCAACAAACGCGACCATTACAGTCTGCCCTATGCCATAGACAGACAGCAGGGCGACATGACGCTGACAGAGATAACCACGGCAGCCATTGATTTCTTGATGAAAAAACAAGACACAAAGAATGGTTTCTTCCTGATGGTGGAGGGTGGCAAGATAGACTGGGCATGCCATGCCAACGATATGGCATTCATACCCGAACTGATAGATATGGACAATGCCGTGAGGGTGGCAATGGAATTCTATAGGCAGCATCCCGACGAAACACTTATCGTGGTAACCGCCGACCATGAAACAGGGGGACTGTCGCTCGGCAGAAAGAAATATGAACTGCATCTCGACGTGGTGGGCAACCAGAAGATGAGCATCGAACAATTAGGCAAGCGCCTGCGTGAGATGAGAGAGAAAGCAGGAGACAGGTATGAGTGGACTATGGTGGAGACTCTGCTCAAGGAAAATTTCGGACTGTGGACGAAGGTGAAAATAAACGATGAGCAGACCGCACGCATCAAAAAGGCTTTCGATAATATCAAAGAGGGCAAGGGCAAGACCACCAAAACACTTTATCAGCAGGATGATGAACTGGCTAATGCCGTGAAAACAGTGATGGCCGAATGTGCCAACGTGGCATGGGGCACACCCGACCATAGCAATGGTTATGTGCCATGCTTTGCCATTGGGCAGGGGGCAGAAACATTTCATGGACGCATAGACAATACAGAGATCTGCAAACGAATGGCTAAAGCCGCAGGATGGCGATGATGATACTATTATAGACTAATAACATAACTACTGATATGATAAAAAAACTATTGATGATGATGATGGCTATGGCATGCACAATGTCGGCCTATGCACAATACGACTTTCTCAGACCCGTCAAAGACGCTACACCAGGGGGCTACGACTTCTGGGTGTATACACCATTGGACTACTACTACTCGCTGGAGAGCACACCCGTAATCATATTCCTGCATGGCGCCAGCCTCTGTAGCAAAAATATGAATAGGTCAAGAAAATATGGACCCCTGGATGCTATCGTTAAGGGACGACAGATAGATGCACTCGTGGTGGTGCCACAAAACCCCGGAGGGGCCTGGAACCCAAAGAAAATCAATGATGTGCTGGAATGGACAAAGAAAAACTATGCCTGCGACACCACACGAGTGTATGTGCTGGGCATGAGCCTCGGTGGATATGGCACCCTCGACTTCTGCGGCACATATCCCGATAAGGTGGCTGCCGCTATGGCTCTGTGTGGAGGATGCTCGCTCAAAGACAGAAGCGGACTGGGAAAACTGCCTCTGTGGATTATGCATGGCACCGCCGATAGGGCCGTTGGAATAAAGGAGTCAAAGGTGGTGGTGAACGACCTGGTGAGCAACGGCAACGACAAACGACTTAGGTATGACTGGCTGCAGGGGGCAAGCCATGGGGCGCTGGCCAGATTCTTCTATCTCAGAAAAACCTACGACTGGCTATTCTCACACTCGCTCAGAGATAAGGATAGACCCGTGAACAGGGTTATAGACATAGGACAATGGGAACTTAAAGGTGCTTATAGCGATATGCAAAGAGGGACCGCAGACCCAGAGATGATCTCTACGGGTACTATAGAATAGGCTTGCGAATAATCAATAATCAGAAACTTGCTTTAGCTTGATGAGCTTGCGAATAATCAATAATCAGCAATCAGTAATCAATAATCAGTTATCAATAATCAGTTATCAATAATCGAATGGAACGAGTGGAACGAAATTAACGAATGAAACGAGTAAAAAAATGGCAACTGGAACGGATAATTCGTGAAAGCAATAATTCGTGCAATTTGTGATATTCGTTGTTGAATAATCAATAATCAATAATCAGTAATGAAAAAACTCAAAACCATGGCTATGGCTGCCATGATGGCTACCATGACATACAGCAGCGCACAGGCTAATGCTGCTCCTGCACAGGCTAATGTTGCTCCTGCACAGACTAATGCTGGTGGTGAAAACTATGATACCAATAGGTTTAACGAAACATTTAAAGTGATAAACCCCAACTATGACACCAGTCCTTTTACAGGCATGACAAGAGCACACTGGGTGCAGGCTGCAAAATATCTGCTCAATGGAGCATTCAGTTATATTCACTGCCTGGACGACCAGATGTATTTTCCGAAACAACTGGACAAGACCTATCCCAAAGACGAGGGACATGTGCCTACGGCAAAACTCGAGGGACTGGCACGCACCATGATGGTGGCAGCACCACTGCTGAGAGAAAACCCAATGCTGACATCCAATGGTGTGCCCGTGGCTGAATATTATAGATACCAACTCACACAGATGCTAAACCCCGAAAGCAAATGTTTTATACCAAAACGTAATGGGGGGGCAAGTCAGATACTCATAGAGATGGGCGCCATAGCCATGAGCATGAGCGTGGCAAAAGATGCCCTCTGGACACCACTGCCGCAGAACGTGAAAGACCAGTTGGCGGCTCTCATGCTTAGTTATGGCGACGGACCATCCATAGGGTCTAACTGGATGTTTTTTAATGTCTTTGTGATGAGTTTCCTCAAAGACCAAGGATATAAGGTGTCGGAAAATCGCATGAACGAATATCTGACCAAACTGCTCGACAGATATCGCGGCGAGGGATGGTATAATGATGCACCTGCATACGACTACTACAGCCAGTGGGCATATCAGTGTTATGGTCCGCTGTGGGCAGAGATGTATGGCAAGAGATGGTATCCGCAGTTGGCTGAGAAGTTTATCAAAAACCAGGGCGACCTGATAGCCAACTATCCCTATATGTTTGACTCTGAGGGTAGAATGAATATGTGGGGGCGCAGCATTCCATATCGCTTCGCATCGGTAACACCGCTACCACTGCTCGAATATACACATCATGAGAATGTGAACTATGGCTGGATGAGAAGAATAGCATCATCCACACTGTTGCAATTTTTGCAGCATCCGCAGTTTTTGTCTAATGGAGTGCCCACAGCGGGATTTTATGGCGAGTTTGCCCCTGTGGTGCAGATTTATACCTGCAGGGGTAGCGTCTATTGGTGCGGAAAAGCATTCCTGGCTTTGCTACTGCCCGAAACAGCGCGCTTTTGGACAGAAAAAGAAAACAACGGCCCTTGGGAGAGCGAGATGAAACCTGATATGGTGTATAACCGATTTCAACCTGCCACAAATCTCATGATTACCGACTATCCAAACAGCGGAGCCGCAGAGATGAGGTCGTGGTGTCATGAAAAAGTGAAAGACGACTGGCAGAAATTCCGTAGTTCGGAAAACTATAACAAACTGGCTTACAATACCGCATTTCCATGGATGGCCGACGGCAAAAACGGAGAGATTTCCATGAACTATGGCACACGCAACGGCAAAGGTCAATGGGAGGTGCTCAGACTCTATACCTTCAGGGATTTCACTAATGGGGTGTATAGACGCGATGCCGTGCTCGAAACAGATACTATGGTCAAATACTGTCTGGCGGATATTCCACTGCCTAATGGTGTGCTCAGAGTAGACAGGGCCACGGTGGGCAAACCTACAGAGATATGCCTCGGACATTATTCGCTACAAAAAGGCAAGGGCGACTTTATGATTTCTAAACGCACCGTGGGCAAGAGGCAGGCTGCCATCGTGGGCAACGGCGATTATCATTTGGCACTCATCCCACTGCACGGATGGAACCATGAGCCAGAGGTGATTACACCGCGCGGACTGCATGCCGTGACATCTACATGCGCTCTGCCCATGCTCAAAGATAGCATCGACAACCATAAGATTACCATCACACTAATGCTATGGAAAAAAGGTGCAGATTTTACTGATAACGAACTCGCGCCTGTGAAATCATTCAAGATAGCCAAAGATGGCAAGAGCGTGGATATTGTCTTTGCAGACAAAAAGAAAAAGAAAGTGGTGTTTGAATGATTAATACGGGAGAAAGCAATAATTGATAGATGACCATAATCATAACACTCGCTGCCTATTTCGCCCTGCTGCTCATAGTGAGTAGGATAACAGGTAGGGGGGCAGACAATAAGGCTTTTTTCAGAGCCAACCGAAAGTCACCATGGTATATGGTGGCTTTCGGCATGATTGGGGCTTCAATCTCGGGAGTTACCTTTGTGTCGGTGCCAGGCATGGTGATGGTATCAGACATGACATATCTGCAAACATGCATGGGGTTTATAGTGGGCTATGCGATAGTGGCATTTGTGCTACTGCCCGTTTATTACCGCATGAACCTCATATCCATATATGAATATCTCGGTAGCAGGTTTGGACGCACCACCTATCTCACTGGTTCATGGTTGTTTGTTATTTCAAAACTCTGTGGCGCTGCCGTCAGTTTCTATGTGGTGTGCATGATTTTGCAGGACTATGTGGTGGAGGCATGGGGTGTGCCCTTTCCGCTCACGGTGGTGGTGATGGTGGCGCTGATATGGCTATATACGCGCAGTGGCGGCATCAAGACACTGGTGTGGACAGACAGCCTGCAGACCATCTGCCTCTTTGCCGCACTTGCCATGATCATCTATAATGTGGCAGACATGCTCGGCATGGACATGGGGCAGGCGGTGGCGGCAGTGGCCGACAGCAGCATGAGCCGCATAGTGGAAATGGATGACTGGATGAGCCGTCAGTATTTTTGGAAACAGTTTATTAGCGGTGCATTTATTGTGGTGGTGATGACAGGGCTCGACCAAGACAAGATGCAGAAAAACCTGACATGCCGTAACCTGCGCGACGCACAAAAGGATATGTGCACCTATGGTTTGGCTTTTGTGCCTGCCAACCTGCTCTTTCTAACGCTCGGAGTGATGCTGGTCATGCTGGCGCAAAGGCAGGGTGGGGCACTGCCTGGGGGAGACCAACTGCTACCTATGTTTGCCGCATCTGGGCATCTGGGGCAGATGGTGGTAGTGCTCTTTACGGTGGGCATGGTGGCAGCAGCGTTTAGTTCGGCCGACTCGGCACTCACATCGCTCACTACCACCTTTTGTGTGGATATATGCCAACGCACCGACAGCGATAGGTTGAGGCGCATGGTGCATTTGGTCATAAGCATGGCTTTTGTGGCTGTTATCCTGATGTTTAAATGGTTCAACAATACAAGTGTCATTGATGCCATTTATATCATGGTGTCGTATACATACGGACCACTGCTCGGTCTCTTTGCCTTTGGACTGACCAACAAACGCAAGGTGAGGGAGAGGTGGGTGCCCATGGTGGCGGTGGCAAGCCCGGTGCTCTGCTATGCCTTTGAGCATGCCGCACTTGCATTGTGGGGCTATCAGTTTGGCTATGAATTGCTACTGCTCAATGGATTGCTCACATGGTTGGGCATGCTCATCTTATCAATAAATTCTGTGGGGCGCATGCCGTAGTGTTTTTTGAAACTGGTGGCAAAATATTTCGGGTCTTTATATCCCACCTTGTATGCCAGTTCGCCCACTCTTATGCCAGGTGTTTCGATGATGATGCGCTTGGCCTCTTTGAGCCTTATATCTCTGATAAAATCCGATACGCTCATGCCAGTGATGGAGCGCAGTTTGTTGTATAGCGATGATTGGCTCATGCCCATGTCTGAGGCGAAGGCATCGCGGTCGTAGTCGCTGTCGGTAAGATGATTGTGTATGCAATCCAGGGCTTTAGACATAAAGAGGTTGTCGGGTGTGTTGGTGCTGTGGGCCATAGTGACAGCCTCTTCGATGGTGCGGTTGGCAAAATCGTGCTGTATGCGCTTGCGGTTTTCTATCAGATTGTTGATGCGCAGTTTTAGGTCGTTGAGTTTGAAAGGTTTCGTAACATAATCATCAGCCCCCGCCTTGAGAGCCTGCTCGTGGTTTTCGGCCTGTGTGCATGCCGTGAGCAGTATGATGGGCAGATGGCATGTTTCGGTGTTGGCTTTTAGGCGGCGTGTCAGTTCATATCCGTCTATCTTGGGCATCATCACATCAGAGATCACAAGGTCGAAGGTATGATTGGCCACATGCTCTAATGCCTCCATGCCATTGAGTGCCACACGCACGTGATAAGTGGCAGACAGCAGTCGCTTGAGCATATAGAGGAGTTCGGTATTGTCGTCTACCACCAGTATCTTATATGCATCTTCGCTTGCCTGTTCGTCGGCATCGGTGGTGGAGTCTGTTGGCTGCGGCATGTTTGCATTGTCTATGAATGCCACCTCGGGTGTGGCCATGGATATGGGGTTTATTTCGTCAATTTGCTCTTTTTTGTATGCCTCTTTGTTGATAGGCAGGGTGACGAGAAATGTGGTGCCTACGCCTTCATGGCTCTCACATTCTATCTTGCCGTTGTGCAGAGACACGAGGTCGCGGGTTATGGCCAATCCGAGCCCGTTGCCTGTGGTGTGGTGCTTGCGGTAGTCGCCATCATAGAA
This sequence comes from Prevotella sp., assembly GCA_022782305.1. GTDB lineage: Bacteria > Bacteroidota > Bacteroidia > Bacteroidales > Bacteroidaceae > Prevotella. Next base: position 9,250 of record JALFPC010000001.1, read on the forward strand.
ATGCTCATAGAGATGCTTGAGTTGGTGGCTATTCATTCCTGCCCCTGTATCTTTCACCTCTATATATATCTTGTCGAAGCGGTTGTTTGTGGTGGCCGTGAGCCATACCTTGCCATTGGCAGGGGTATACTTGGCGGCATTTGATAGCAGGTTGAAGATGATTTTGTCTATCTTGTCGGTGTCTATCCATCCGCGCATTGTGGATGGTGTGCACTGTATGCTATAGTCGATACCTTTTTTTTGCATGAGTGGTTCCACGGCACGTGAGGTGGTGCGTATGTGTGCCATCACATCTCCATTGGCCACAAGGAGTTTGAGGTTGCCAGACTGCTGTTTGCTCGTTTCCAGTATCTGCTGCAGCAGGTGTTGCATGCGCTGGATGTTGAGTATCATGGTATAGTAGTCGTCTTTGTGTCGTGCACTGTTGCCTAAGGTGTGGTCTATGGATGCTGTGAGTATGGTGAGGGGTGTGAGCAGTTCATGGGCGAGGTTGGTAAATAGTTCGTTCATCCTCGCTTTTTGTCTTGCTTTGGCATATCTCTGGTATATGAGCAGTGAGCAGAATATGCCCAATGCTAATATTGATATCTTGATAATTATTTCTGTCACAATGATTGATTTCAGTTTTTTTCACTGCGAAGATACGATTTTTTTCTGAAGCATAATCAACTTTTTGCAGAAAAGATTGTGCTACAGGTAGAAAAAGCATGAAAAACTATCAAAAATAGGTGCGAAAAACGATAAATAGAGTTGAAAATGCGTGAATTAACGGAAATCAAACCTTTATAAACGAATATTGAACTCTTTATTGCATTATATGTAGTATCTTTGCAACAGATAAGAAATAAGGTGAGACAGCGGTCTCGTAATCATTTAAGTTAGTATAATATGGAAATCTCTTAGGACGTTAATTATTTCCACAACATAGGAGATTCAATAATATAAATGGTTAAGGTTTATGGTTGATTAATTTAGTTTTTAAGTGATAAAATAGGGGTTCGCTGTGAAGCGCACCCCTTTTTTGATTATTATTATGCTGCCGACAATTCTTATTGTGCAGCGAGATATCTTTCTGCTTCTATGGCTGCCTGACATCCCGAGGCGGCTGCGGTGATGGCCTGACGATAGTGTGGGTCTGCCACATCTCCTGCCACAAACACACCAGGGAGTTTGGTTCGTGGTGTGCCGTCAACTTTTTTGAGATAGCCTATCTCATCGGTGTCGAGCCACTCCTTGAAAACATCGCTGTTGGGCTTGTGGCCGATGGCCAGAAAGAAACCATCAATGGCTATGTCTACCATCTCTTCGTCAGATTCGCCCTTGCGCTTTACGAGGTGGGCACCTCCTACACCATTGTCGCCAAACAATCCGATGGTGTTGTGCTCAAATAATATCTCGATATTCTCTGTGTTCATAACGCGTTGCTGCATCACCTTTGAGGCTCTGAGGTATGGTTTGCGCACAATGAGATACACTTTTTTGGCAAGACCAGAGAGATAGAGGGCATCTTCGCAAGCGGTGTCGCCACCACCTACCACTGCCACTGTTTTCTTGCGGTAGAAAAAACCATCGCAGGTGGCGCATGCCGACACACCTTGACCATTGTATTTGCGCTCGTCGTCGAGGCCAAGATATTTGGCTGATGCTCCCGTGGCTATGATTACGGTGTCGGCCTCTATCTCCTTGCCCTCGTCGGTGGTGAGCACATAGGGGGATTGGGAGAGATCGGCTTTTACTATCTCGCCATCGCGAATGTCGGCACCGAAACGCTCTGCCTGCTCTCTTATATCCATCATCATCTGATTGCCGTCTACACCTTGGGGATAGCCAGGGAAATTTTCAACCTCTGTGGTTTGGGTGAGTTGGCCACCAGGTTGAAGACCGCAGTATTCAACTGGTGCAAGATTGGCTCTGGATGCATAAATGGCTGCTGTGTAGCCAGCAGGACCGCTACCTACTATCAGGCACTTTACATGTTCTCTATTATTGCTCATATCTTATTTTGATTGTTTTATTCTTTTTATTTCAGCAGTTCCTCTATTTGCGCCGAGATGCTTTCAATGCTTGCTGTAGGCTCAAATCGTGCTACCACCATTCCCAACTTGTTGGTGAGAAACTTGGTGAAATTCCATTTGATGTCTGGCTTGCTTTGATAGTCGGCATCTTGCTTGCTCAGCATTTCGTCGAGTATCTTGGTTAGGGGGTGTGTGGCGTCCCATCCTGCAAATCCTTTTTGCTCCTGCAGAAACTTATACATGGGGTCTGCATCAGGACCATTGACTTTCAGTTTCTTGAATCGTGGAAACTCGGTGCCGTAGTTTAACTTGCAGAACTGGTGTATGGACTCGTCGGTGCCAGGTGCCTGTTGGCCAAACTGGTTGCAGGGGAAGTCGAGGATTTCAAATCCCTGACTGTGATATTTCTCATATAGTTTTTCCAATTCCTCATACTGAGGGGTGAAACCGCATTTTGTGGCGGTGTTTACAATTAGGAGCACCTCATTGGAATATTCCTTGAGTGACACGTCTTTGCCTTTTCTGTCTTTGACAGTGAAATCATAAATCGTCTTCATGTTATCTTAAAAATTTCTTTTGGTCTTGTTTCGTATGTCTTGCCGCATGCATAATGTCAGATATGCTGCATGATAGATGCGGATATGCTGAATGATAGATGCTGATTAGGCGGCAATTATAGCGCAAAGTTAATCATTTTATCTGTTTCTGCCAAATGATTATCCAACATTTTGTTTTTTTATAGTTATCATAATTCAATATTTGATGTAGTGGCGATGCCCTTGGTTGTTACAATATACCAAAATGTAAGTATATACAATTAATATTCCTTGATTTATGTCAATTATTTGTGGTGTTTGTAGCAAAATGTAAATCAATCCATTATTTTGCCTATCAAAATGGTTATCTTTGCAATGTAAAACCAACATAAAGTATTCATATATAACACGTAGGATTAGTTTAACAGATTATTTATTGAAGTATTTAAACAAGATGGTTAGTGGGTATTGGTTGATAAGGTAGAAAGATTTCAGGATTGATAATAGTGATTGTTTGACAAAAAGTCATGAAGTCTGAAAGGAAAAAACGGTAAAACGGTAAAAAACGGCAAAAACGGAAAAAAAGTAAACGGTAAACTGGTAAACTGGTCAACTTGTCACTTTGCACTTTGCTCAATGAGCACTGGCCATCCGTCTTCTGTCCAGGTGATGGTGCGCAGCATTAGCATTGCCATGCCGTTTTGTTTGGCGCTATATCCGTGGCAGATGAAGATATCCTGATTGTCTATGGTGTATGCGGCGCAGTGGCCTGCCGCTTCCCATTCGGTTTTGTCGCCCTCGAGGATGATGGTGCCGCCACCCAAGGCCATATCGTTGCCCGAGCGGTCGAGATAGGGTCCGCAAACTGTCTTGCTTCTGCCCACAGCCACGCGATAGTCGCTCTTGGAGCCACGGCAACAGTAGTCCCACGACACAAAGAGATAGTAATATTGGCCATGTTTGAAAATGAAGGGGGCCTCGATGGCATTGGGACCAGCCTGCTTGGATGTGGGGTTTACATGGTCGGTTTTTTTGTTTGGATCGCGGCGGCGCGCTATGGTGCGAGGTTGCTCGCCCTTGGCTATATGCATGGTGGTGTCGAGTTGTGCCAGTTGGATGCCATCCCAGAATGATCCCCACACGAGCCATGGGGTGTCGTTGTCGTCGATAATGAAATTGGGGTCTATGGCGTTCCAGTTGTTGCGTTTTGACTTGGAGGCGATGATGCACCCCTCATCTTTCCATATAGTGTTGCCTAGGTGGTTGGTGCTGATCAGACCGATGGCAGAACCGTTTTTGCCGAAAGTGGAGCAACTGTATGCCATCCACCATCTGTTGTGCCAGTGTATGATGTCGGGTGCCCACACATGATTGCGGAAACCAGGCACAGAGTCGGTGGTCCATCCTGGTATGACGCTCATCACGGGTTGTGGTAGCACCGTCCATGTCTTAAGATCTTTAGATGTCATCTGCTGTATGCCCATGCCCGTGGAGAAGAGGTAGTAGGTGTCTCCCTCTTTGGCCATTACAGGGTCGTGAACCATAGGATTGTTGGTGGTGAAGGCTTCGTGTCTGAATGGTTTGTGGCCTTGGGCATTCATGGTTTGTACTGCTGTGGCAATCACGAGCATTGTCAGTATCTTTATGGGCTTCATAATTGGTGTCATTTCAATCCCCAGTCGATGGGATAGCATTTCTTTTCTACTTTCTCTTCGGTGTCGTCGGGCAGGTTGCAGAAGAAGTCGATGCCCGTGAGTTGTTCTATCTCGTCTATGGTCATGGTATAGTCAACGAGTGGGTCGTCGCCATGGTATACGTTGGAATGCTCAAACCAGAAACCGAGGGTGCGGAGGCCGCGACTGTCTTTGAGTAGCAATGTGCAGAAGAAATACTTGGGCACAATGAGTTTGCCCTTTATGCGGGTGAGGATTTGCGACTCTTTGTCTATGGTGCCGCCCTTACAAATAAAGAGGGTGTCGCCATCTTTGAGGTTTTTGCCTGTGTTGTAAACGAAGTCTTCCATGTTTATCCACAGACCAGAAAATTTATGTGCTGATGAACTGCCATTAAACACCGAATACTGCGGTTGCATGTTGGTGAGGAAGAAGGTCTGATAGTTTACTTCGTTGTTATACAGGCGGTCGTTGGATGGGCATATATGTCCGTGGTCGAAACCTGAACCATAGTAATAGTCGTCGTCCCAATATTCGCCTGCCGACAAGTTGGGGTCGAAGGGGTAGGAGGAATTAGCGGCTCCAGGGATTGCATCTTTATCGCCGTAATATCTCGACACTTTTTTCTTGCTGTTTTCTTTGGTGAGGATATAGCATGTCCATCGCTGCGACTTGATATCACTGTCCCATTCTACTGAGTAGTTTACTCCAAATCCTTTGGAGGAGTGGGTGATGACCTTGCTGTTGCCCCCTCTGAGCCGTGGGTATTGCAGGCATGTGATTTCGGGATTTGAAACAGTGGCTATGTTGCAGTTGAAATTTCTGACATTGCCGCCATTGCCGCCATTGCCGCCATCGTCGCTGCCATTGTCGTCGCCCCCGCATGATGTGAGTGTGAGTGCGGTGATGGTCAGGGGTAGATATAGAAAATATTTCTTTATTGCTGAGATGCCCATGTGTATAGATATATGTGTGTGGATTTAGAATATGTGTGGATATATAAATATGTGTGGAAAAAGAAAAGGTGCCCTCAGTATATGCAACTGCTGAAAGCACCTTTTCAACTGTGTGAAATATTGTTTGTCAATACCCTTATTTCTTTGCTGTCTTACCGTAGCGGTTGAAGAACTTGTCTACACGACCTGCTGTATCCACAAGCTTGCTCTTGCCAGTATAGAAGGGGTGAGAGGTGCTTGAGATTTCTATTTTTACCACTGGGTAAGTTTCGCCTTCATATTCTACTGTATCTGTAGTCTTGCATGTAGAACATGATAGGAACATATCGCCGTTGGACATATCCTTGAATACGACGGGGCGATAGTTTTCGGGATGAATACCTTTTTTCATTTTGTTGTTAATTGTTATGTTATAATTTATTATATTCTCACTTTTGGGTTGCAAAGGTACGGATTTTTTTTATTTCTACCAAATGTTTTGAGGTTTATTTTATACTTTCTGTATAATTAGCCTCAAAACATGGTGTATTTCTCTTTGCACCCCATGGGGTGTGAGGGCATGGCTGCTGATTATTGTGCGTATGTGATGCTCATGCTCACGATGCGCAACTGCGATGCAGCACCGCTGGTCTGGCTTACGTCTGTGATGGTGGTAGTGGCATTGTTGATGCCTGTGATGCTTATCACTGCATCATTGGTGGCCAAGGTGCCAGGGTCGGCTGTTATGTCGCCAGAAGCATTGTAGATGGTACCATTGAAGTTGTCGCAGTGAATGGTTATCGATGCGATGGTTTTGGTTGCCTTCACGGTCATGGTGTTCTTTGGATACATGCGGAAGTTGGTACCGGTTTTGTAATACTTGGGTGCATTGTTGTTGCCGCCAGAGGCGAAGGTGAGGGTGGTGCCATCAGAGAGTGTGAGTGTACCGAGGGCTGTATTATTGTCGAGTCCGAAGTCAGCGGCTTTTACTGTTATGGTGTTGCCATCCACGGTGCCAGGGGTGCCGCCAGGGTTGTCGCCAGGATTATCGCCAGTGTTGTCGCCGCCTGTGCTACCGCTTTCTGCCTTGCCTTCCTTAACCACGAGGTTTTTGACCTCCCATGTGGCTGAATTGTCTTCGCAGGCATAATAGAGGGCCAGCACCACATTGTCTTTGCCGATAAGTGCTGCGGGCACGTCAACAGAATACTTGTACCATGTGTTCCAGTCGGAACCCTCAGTCAGTGTGCCTGTAATGTCGGTCCAAGTGGTTGTGGATGGGTCGCCAGTATAGTTGGCGGTGATGAGTACCTTGTCGGCCACGCCTGGTTTGGCAGCGCCATAGTTGGTGTAATAGCGCAGGATATAGTCGAAGTTTACGCATGCTCCCTTAGATGATGAAAGGTTGATGGGCTGCGATACGATATAACTCTCAGAAGGTGTGGTGTTGGGGCTTACATATCCTGTAGCCTTGGCGCAACTGTAGTCGATAATCCAAGGCAGACCCTTTATTGTTTTCACTGTGAATGAACCGAAAGAAGTGGCGAAGGTTTCATTGATATATTCGCCTTCACCCAGATTGCCGCCAGGGTTATCGCCAGGGTTATCGCCAGGATTGACAACCTCCGCTTTTCCTTCTTTGACAGCCAGAGATTTAACCTCCCATGTGGAAGACTGCGAGGCGGTGCAGGTGTGGCGCAGGGCCAAACGCACCTTGCCACCGATGAAGTCGGCGGGGATATTGGAAGCCACGTCTACGAAGTCGAAACTGCTATTGACGCCCTCGGTGGAGTAGTGTATGGCCACCCATGTAGCCTTGGTGGGGTCGTCTGCATAGTCTTTGCTGATGAGCAGTGCGTTGTTGGTGTTGATATCGGCGCGCTCGTAGTTGAGTGCGTATGTCATCTCCACGTGAGCCTCTTTGGCATTGGTGAGGTCTATCTCGGGGCTTACGAGATATGTTACTCCAGCCTGGTTTGACTTAGAACCCGATCCGTAGTCTTTGTATCCTGTGATGCATGCACTTGAGTAGTCTATCTCCCAAGCGATGTTTTCATTGTTGCCTATTGACTTAAAGTCGCCGAGCGATGATGTAAAACTCTGGTCGAGATAGACGCCCTCGGGTAGTTCGGTGTCGCCACCATTGTCTGCACTGCCTGGAATCTCGTATGGAGCAGGCACATCCTCACAACTTGCCAATGCAAATGCCGCCATTGAGAGGGCCAAGAATGATTTTATTACCTTTTTCATAATATGATGTCTGTTTTTTTATTTCTGTTTTTTTTATTCGGTGGAGAAAGGTTTCCACCTTACATATAATAATGTGTAGTCAGTGGGTTATTGAGCTTTATAAGGTTCCACGTCGTTGATGTCTCTTAGGAGTATCTGCCATGTGGTGCCATAGCGTGTGAACACTCCTGTGAGGTTGAGTGCCTCCTTGGGCATAACCAGTCCAGCGAAGTCGGCATAGGTGCTTGACCTTACCACGAGGTAGCTTGACGAGAAGCCTGCAATCTGTCTGCTCACGCCATTGCCAGCATCCTTTTCGCTGCTTGGTGCGAAGGTTTTCTTGCCGTCGGCTTCTTTTAACTTCACGTTTTTGATGGTCATCAGTTTGCCACTGTTTTCATAGAGGTAGGTCTTGTCTTTGAGCTTGTCTACATCAAACTCTTCTGCCACAACCTTGGTTGGGTCGGCCTTGCCAATGAGTTTGAAGTGCTGCTGCCAAAGCACCTGGCTCATGCGGCTTGGGAATGTCTTGCCGCTGGCATTGGTATAAGCGGTGCCTATCTGAGCCTGATAGCCATAGGTGCCTATATATAGTCCCTTGAGGTCAACGAGTATCTCCTGTCCCACAGGCAGATAAGCGAAGAGACCGCCCTGAGAGATGCAGATGAGGATGGAGGCGGTGCCATCGTCTACGGCAATCTCGCTATACACGTTGCCACCCACGTCGTTGGCGGTGACGATAGCCTTGATTTGGCAATCCTCTGTGATGCGGGCAGTGTCGTTTTGAACGGAGTTGCTCACACCTATATATTTGTCTTTCAATTCCTTGATGGTTACCACATTGGTCTCCTGCAGGCTGTTGTTGCCGAAATAGTCGCTGGGGTTTACATTGCCTGTCTCCCAATCGCTGTCAAAGAGTCCCTTGTCGCCATCCATGCATCCAACCATCACCATGCTGGTGCATATTGCAAATAGATATCTTAATGTGTTCATTGTCATGCGATTTTAGAATTTGTATGTGAGGTTGAGCATGCCGTTGGTACCGAAAGCATAGAATTTCTTAGGGTTTTTGGTAAACTTATAACCTCGTGAGTTGCCCGACTCCACAGAGGTGTCGCTGCGTGCCTGCTCATATCCTCCTGTGCAGATGTCGGTATTATTGAGGATATTGTTTACTGTGAGGTTTATAGACAGAGAACCATGCTTGAGATAGATGCTCTTGCCTATGGAGGCATCGAGCATGAAACCGCCCTTACCCTCAGACTGGTCTGGTCTTACGGGTTCGCCGTTGAAGTGGTCTACAACCGACTCATAGCGATGATAGAGAGATGGGCTGAGATAGATCTTGTCGTAATAGTTGCCGTTTACGTCGATAAACCATCCACCCTTGTGGAAACTGGCGATGAGGCTCTGGGCAAGCAGTGGGGTGCCAGACTCATGCAAGCCATTAGTGTAGCAGGTTTCAGGGTCGCCATATTCTGCACTTGTTGAATACATGTATCTAACCTTGGCATCGTTGGCATATTGAGCCTGGCTCAGTGTGCCGATGGCCTTGATGTTGAATGCCGACGAGAGTTTGAAGTTGAGACCGTATTCTACTCCGAAATATTCCTTCTCCACTCCAGTGAGCGACACATAAGAGAACGAGTTTGCATCGTCGAAATAGAAGCACTGCCACTCTGTGGCATCCTCAACGTATGAATAGTAGGCGCTGAGGTTAGCCTTGAGCCAGTTGTTGCTGAACTGATAGCCTACTTCGAATGAGCGCACCTGCTCGTTTTTGAGGTTTGTGACAAAGTCGTTGTTTATCTCAGGAGCCGCAAATGATGTGTTGGCAGTAGGGGCTCTCCATTCGTAGCCCATGCCGAGGGCGAGGGTGTGACCGCGACCAAGGTCGAGGTTGGCACCTGCTTTCATACCACCATCGAGGAAGTGGGCCACGCCGCTCTTGCCGTAAGAGTTGTTGGCAGCCAGACCATTGCGCATCTTACCATCGCGCTGCATCTGCACACCACCGATGCGTGCGCTGATGAAACCATGCATGGCCTCCACATCACCAGAGTAAGTGGTCCAGGCCTGTGCCTTGTCTACGAGTATGTTATAGTCATACTGGTATTTGTCGCCCACCTTGAGAGAAGCGTTGGGGTGGTTGAGGTCATACTGCAGTTTGTCGGAGCCAGGGGCATAGTTGCTCGATGCGTATGAGTTGATATTGTGCATATATTCGGCTCCGAGCAGGTCGTCGATGGTAAGATAGTGGAATCCCTTGTTTGTAGACATGTTCATGCCGATGTTGAGCACCGATTTATTGCTTAGTTGTGCCCTGAGGGATGAACTGAGATTGATGGCCATCTGGTTGTTGTGTCTGGCTATGATATAATACATGGCATCCTGTCCAGCTGCGTTGGCTCCATAGTTTGAGGCTATGAGTTTGTCGAAGTTTATCTGCCTGTTGGCCTTGCTCGACGAGAGGAAGTCGTAAGCGGAGTTCCAGTCGGCCAGCGCCTGCTCGGTGCGGTAACTGTCGTCATCCTTGTCCCATGGGTCATAGAAACGACTTGGCATCACCTTATAATAATCTGGCTGTGGGTTGTCGGAGTTGTTGTAGTTTAGTTTGGTGCTCTTATACATGCTGTATTTGCCACTGAGCGTGGTGGTGAGCTTTAGGTTGTCGTTGATTTTCCAGTCCCATGTAAACATCGCAGATGGGGCGAAATCGTTGATAACCCTCGAGTTGCGCTTCTTGCCGTTTTGATATCCCCAATATGGGTTGTAGAATCTGTCGTTGGCAATCCAGTACATCTCATCTGTGGAAGCACCTTGCGATGCCCTCTCAGTGGGGTTTCCCCATGTGACGAACGAGAGGCTGTGCTTGTCGTTGATAACCTTTTCAGCCCCAAGGAAGTAAGAAAGCGAGTTATAGAATGTGCCTTCTACATATCCCTGGTTGGCCCAGCGGTAGGTGAGGTTGCCAGTGAAAGCCCAACCATTTTCCATCAGTCCAGTATTGTAGGTATACATACCTCTGAAGGTGTAGTTGCGGTTGGTGCCCATGAGAGAAGCCTTGTGTCCAGCGGCAAAGTGGCTTGGACGGAAATTGTAGTTGTTGCTTCCGCCCATTGCAGTCATTGAGAAGTTGTTGTCTTCAAACGGCAATGAGTATTCCACATCTCTCGTCTGATTGTTAAGACCTCCAACGAGAGAGAATCTAAACTGTCCCGACTCAGGGTCGTTCATGGGAGCACCATTGATATAAATCTCGTTGTACTTTTGGTTAAAAGCTCTGTATCTGAACCTCATTGGGCTAAACAGATACCCTACTTCACTTGCATAGATATTACTGTTGGAACGGATGATGGTGACATTCTGCGACATGTCGTCATCTTCGCCCAACTGAGATTCTGTGAAAGTGAAAGCTTGTTCGCTCTGTTCAGCCTTCTTATCGCCTTGGTCCTTGTTGCTCTGGGCGAAGGCGCAGGTTGAACAGCATAAAGCCATCACGGCCAATTTAAGCTTCTTCTGCATAGAATTTAGTTGTATTATTATGTTCATTTTATTAAGTTTTGCAAAGTAACACATTTTTTTCTTAATTCGCAAATGATTATAGGTTATTTTTTTGTTAAAATACCATTTACATAACGTTACCAGCCAGATAATGGTATTAAATTGCTGTTAAAAGGAAATATTTTCACTAAACTATTGCTTTTTTTAATATAAAATTCCGATATTTGCACAAACAATTAAAACAATATGATGAGAAAGGTATTTGCATTGTGGATTTTGCTGCTTATCTGCGGCATTGAAACCATTGATGCGCAGCAGCGCAAACTGACGGCATACGCCGTGGGATTCTACAACCAGGAGAACCTCTTTGACACTTGTCATGACGAGGGCAAACGTGACTATGATTTCCTGCCAGATGGCTCGTATAAGTGGAACGGCATGAAATACAGCCATAAACTGCGTAATATGGCACAGGCTCTGGCAGACATGGGCACAGACATAATGCCTAAGTCTATAGGTTGCGCCATCATCGGACTTTCTGAGGTGGAAAACGCAAAGGCACTCACAGACCTTATAAATCAGGAACCACTCAAGGCCAGAGGATATCAATTCTGCCACGTGGAAGGACCAGACAAACGAGGAGTAGACTGTGCACTGCTCTATAATCCTACACTCTTCACACCAACAGATGTCCACCTCTATCCATACGTGCAGACATTAGAGAAAGACAGCAATTACTATACACGCGGTTTCCTTACGGTGAAGGGCACCATGGCAGGAGAAGAGATTGCAGTAATAGTGTGCCACTGGCCAAGCCGATTTAATGGTTCATTCTATCGTGAGCAGGGTGGGCATCAGGTAAAGCATCTCAAGGACTCGCTGCTGGCTGCAAATCCAAATCTCAAAATCATGGTGATGGGCGACATGAATGACGACCCCATGGACAAGAGCATGAGCGAGGCTCTTGGGGCAAAACGCGAAATCAAAGACGTGAAAGAGGGCGACATGTATAACCCCTGGTGGAACGAATTGGCCAAAAATCGTAGGGGCACACTCTTTTATGACGGTAGATGGAACCTCTTCGACCAAATAGTGTTTACACCAAACATGATCGATATGACAGGCAAAAAAGAATTCAAAACACTCACTTTCTATAAACATCAAATATTCCGCCGAGATTATCTCATACAGCAGGAAGGAAAATACAAGGGCAACCCCAAGCGTACACATGCCGGAGGGGTGTGGCTCGACGGATATAGCGACCACCTACCAGTGGTGGTATACCTCGTGAAAGAGAGCAAATAACATAACACATACCATATTATGACAATCATTGGAATAGCAGGAGGTACGGGCTCGGGAAAGACCACCGTGGTTAGGAAAATAGCAGAGGCACTGCCACCGCACTATGTAACGGTGGTGCCGCTCGATTCTTATTATAATGATACCACACACATGACTGAGGAGGAGCGCAGGGCAATAAATTTCGACCATCCCGATGCCTTCGACTGGAAACTGCTTATCGAACATGTGAAGAAACTGAAGGCCGGAGAGGCGGTGGAGCAACCCACATATTCGTATATAAAATGCAACCGACAGCCCGAAACAGTGCACGTGGAACCAAAACCCGTGATTATCATCGAGGGTATCATGACACTGCTCAACAAAAAACTCCGTGATATGATGGACCTCAAGATATTTGTGGATACCGACAGCGATGAGAGACTGATACGAAATATCCAAAGGGATGTGGTGGAGAGAGGACGAACCGTGGAGATGGTAATCGACAGATATCTCGACGTGCTCAAACCCATGCATGAGCAGTTTATCGAACCTACAAAGAAATATGCCGACCTCATCATACCATTAGGAGGAGAAAACCAAAAGGGAATACATATCCTCAAAACTTATATAGAGAAAATTGTGGACAAAGAGAGCTTGGCTCTATAATATTAGGAGATATGACAGTATTGTATTTGGCAAGACACGGAGAGACGGTGGACAATGCCAACCAGATTTTGCAGGGGCAGACACAAGGCATGCTCAACGAAAAGGGACAAGAACAGGCTGAAAACCTGGCTAAAAGTCTGGATGGCATACAGATAGATGCCGTGATTGCCAGCGACCTCAAAAGAGCCGTAGACACGGCAGAGGTGATAGCCAAAAGGCGCTCATTGCCTCTGATTACTACCCCGCTACTGCGCGAGCGTGACTGGGGGTCCTTCACGGGACGCTTCATACCCGACCTCAAGGATGTACCATGGCCCGATGATGTGGAGAGCATGGATGCTATGATGGAACGAGCCAGATTGTTTATGGACTGGCTTAGGCGCGACTATAGCCAGCAGACTGTGGTGGCGGTGGGGCATGGCATAATAAACAAGGTGATACAGGCCGTATACCATAACACAAGAACCAACAAGATACCGAGAATGACTAATGCCGAAGTGAGAAAACTGATATTATGATGATATGCGCAATGGTGATGGCTTCGCTGCTATCGTTTATGGAACTCAACTGCGAAAACCTCTTTGATACCTGCCACGACAGCATGAAGCAGGATTATCAGTATCTGCCTGACTCGCCACGGCGATGGACTGGAGGAAAACTCTTCTGCAAGGTGAGAAACATTGCACAAACCATACTGATGGCTGGAGCACAAAACGATGATAATGGCGGAATACCTGATATCGTGGCATTGTGCGAGGTGGAAAACGATACGGTGATGACCATGCTAACACGCCGCTCGCCCTTGCGCACCTTCTTTTATGATTATCTTATGACATCATCGCCCGATGCAAGAGGAATAGACGTGGCACTGATGTATGACTCCACACGCTTTGTGCCCATCTGCCACCAATGCTGGCGAGTGCAGATGCCAGAAGGGGAATCGCCTACCCGAGATGTCCTTTATGTGAAGGGTGTCACTTATAATCTCGACACACTGCACGTGATGGTGGTGCATGCGCCAAGTAGACTGGGTGGCAAACGCAAAACCGACGGCAAACGAATGGCTGTGGCTACGAGAGTGCGGCATGCCATCGACTCAATACAATCTATCAATCCCAATGCTCATATCATCGTGGCAGGCGACTTCAATGCTGGTTTCAACGACAAAAGCCTCAATACCATCTGCGGCAATAGTATGACCGATGTGACACCTCGCAGAGAAAAAAGGCATGACGATATTAATGATGGCAATGAAACGAATGCTACTATTACTCGTGACAAGCGACATATCTTCGGCACCTACTGGTATCAGGGACATTGGGAAACTATCGATCATGTATTGCTGAGCAATGGTTTGGCCAACCTCGTTGAGCGCTCGTTTATCATGACCGACACGGTACTTATAGAATATGACGAGCGCCAGGGCTGCTATAAACCGAGGCGCTCGTATAAAGGGTATCATTTCGACCCGAAAGGAGTAAGCGATCATCTACCTATAGTGGTGCGGATGAGGCTATAATTCATATTAGTATAAGTATTGTTTGCATGTCCGTTCAGTGTTAGAATGTGCGGCTGCCGCCACCGCCAAAACTGCGAGAAGGTTTGCTGTTGCTTTTTGACTTATTGGAGTTGCCAGGTCTGCTACCACCCACGTGTCCGTGATTATTCCCATTGCCGGGTCTGCTGCCACTTACATTTCCGTGATTATTCCCATTGCCAGGTCTGCTGCCACCCACGTTTCCGTGATTATTTCCATTGCCAGGTCTGCTGCCATGGTTGTTGCCGAAAGATGAGTTGGGCTTGTTGCCTCTATGGTTGCCATTGCCGGTCACGTGGGTCGAACTGTGATAAGACGGTCTTGGCTTATAGTTTTTCACCACTGTCACGTGAGCCCTTGGAGGGTTATAATAGAAGTGGTTGCGGTGAGGATAGTGTTTGTATACATAGAAGTGGCAGCATCCACCGTGCCAGTAAACGGGGCGGAAGAAATAGTTGGCGGCGCAGAAAGCCCTGTATTGCCATTCTGTCAGGATATAACTCAGTTCGCGATTGCGGATGGTCCAGTAAGAGCCATACATATCGTGGCTTCTGTCAATCCTCATTAGATAGTCAAGGTTTATCTCGTATGCAGCCTCATACTGACGGTCGCTGAGATCCAGTTCATAAGCCATCTTGTCAGTGAGGAAGAGAGCCTCTCTGCGTGCCTGTTCGTAACTCATAGCGTTTGCGAATACAGCTATTGTCATTGCGATGATAGAAAATATAAACCTCTTCATAGTTGTAAGTTTTAAATGTTATTACTGCGTTGTCATTCTCATTTTTGTTGATGCAAAGATACGGCAGAATAACCATAATAACCAAGGTATTACCCTAAACAGCAATGGGGAAACCCCTATTTGGCTTTTTCTCTTTGAAGACGATTTATTAATAATTTGATAATTCTTTGCAATAATACTTGAATTGTCAGAATTTATTGTTACCTTTGCCAGCGATACAAAGAATTAATGTTATGAGGAAACGATTTCTGGGGTGTATAGTAATGTTGCTTATAGATATAGGTGGTGCTATGATTCAGGCTGACAATCTGGGCACAATGCTTACTGATGGACTTGAATATGAGTTGTCGGTGCAAGGGGGTATCACCAGAGGCGACCATACCCCATTGTGGCTCAATGCCAACAAATATGGACTCAGTTCGCTAAATAAGGACAACGGATATCTGCGCGCTTCTATCACTAAACCCATGGCTACAGAAAGCAATAGGAAATGGGAGATAGGATATAAGTTGGATATGGTGGCAGCATATCATCATACGAGCACGATGATAGTACAACAGGCTTTCGTGGAGGCCAGATGGCTGAAGGGGAATCTCACCATAGGTGCCAAGGAATATCCACTGGAACTGAAAAACGACGAACTCTCTACTGGTAGCCAGACATTAGGCAAGAATGCACGCCCTGTGCCGCAGGTGAGATTAGCATTGCCTGACTATTGGGCCGTGCCGCTGACCAACGGATGGGTAAGCGTTAAAGGACACATAGCTTATGGCATGCAGACAGACGGCAACTGGCAGGCTGACTTTACACACCAGCAAAGCAAGTATACAGACAAAACTCTATACCATAGCAAGGCTGGATATATAAAGATTGGCAATGAATATCGTTTTCTGCCCGTGTCTGTGGAAATGGGGCTTGAGATGGCTGCACAGTTTGGTGGCACATCATGGATGCCAGGCTTGGGAGGCGAGATGGGCAAGGTTGAAAACAGTCAGGGGATTTCTGATTTCTGGAATGTGTTTATTCCTGGTGGGTCGGATGTAGGCGAGGACGTATATAAAAATCGTGAAGGCAACCAGGTGGGCAGTTGGGTGCTACGCATCAATTTCGACTATCCAATATGGTATATGGGCATCTATGCCGACCATTACTTTGAAGACCAGTCGTCGATGTTTATGGTAGACTACGATGGATATGGAAAAGGAGATGAATGGGATACACGCAAACATAATAGGATCATGATGTATAGCCTCAAGGATATGCAGTTGGGTCTGGACTTGAAATTCAAAAACAGCAATGCTCTGAATAATATTCTATTTGAATATATTTATTCAAAATATCAGAGTGGTCCGGTATATCATGATCATACGCAGACGGTGTCAGACCATATAGGCGGCAATGACGATTATTATAATCATAGCATCTTCTCGGGATGGCAGCATTGGGGACAGGTGATGGGTAACCCCTTGTATCTTTCGCCCATTTATAACGACGATGCCACTATAAAGGTAAAAGACAATAGGTTTTATGCCTTCCATCTGGCGTTGGCAGGAGACCCTTCTCAATACACACATTATAAGGTGATGGCCACATATCGCAAGGGATTTGGAACCTATGACAAGCCTCTCTTTAATCCAAAAGAGTCGCTGAGTGTGATGGCACAGTTAGATTACTCGTTTCCTGACTATACCAAAATGAAAGGGTGGGGTATAACAGCGGCCTATGGATGGGATGCTGGCAATACCTATGGGCAAAACCATGGTTTTATGCTCACTATCAGGAAGAGTGGCAAACTATAGGGATAATTATTCTATCTGAGTTAGGAAGAATTATTAATTGTAGGTTATGAGGCTAAGCAAATAACAAATAGTAGACGATGAAGAAGATAGCAGAGTTTTGTTTTTTTTCTATGATGACTTTGGTCATGACAGGATGTGAGATACATACAAGTAATAATGGTGATCTCGATGGATTTTGGCAGTTGCGCTCCATTGATACATTGTCTACAGGTGCGTCTGTGGATGCACGTGAGCGCATGATTTACTGGGCCGTGCAGCGGCATATTCTTGAGGTGCAGGACAAGCATGATACACGCAACAAAATATTGTTTGGGTTTTCGCAAAGAGGAGACTCTCTATTCCTTTATGAGCCTCGTGTAAACAATCGTGACATCGGCGACACCCTTGTTACCAACCTTTCCATGCTGCAGCCATATGGAGTAAATGATTTTGAAGAGTCATACTTCATAGAGCAACTCGACGGAGGACAGATGGTGTTGAAATCAAAGGTTTTGCGCCTGTGGTTTAGGAAATACTAAATCTTTAATGTGGTTTATTGCTCGATGGGATTGAATACCGACTTTCCTTTTCGGCGTATGAATATGTTTATTATTTGTTGAATGGCCACCCACAATACGATATCGGTGATGGCGATTACTGTGGCTGACACCACCGTGATAAGCAACATGTTTACTGCTATAAAGGTTATGCACATTGCCAGAATGGCTGCCAGTGCCTGATGTTGTGTCATGCCAGTGCGAAGCATTTTGTGATGGATATGGTTTTTGTCGGCGCTGAATATGGGTTTGCCATGCATCAGCCTAACCAGGCTTACCCTTACGACATCGAGCAGTGGTACGATGATTAGAGAGAAAGATATGACTATACTGTCATCCCTAAAAGGCATCTCCTTTGGGGTGCTCATGCAGAATTTTACCCAAAGGAAACCAAGTATGAACCCAATGGTGAGGCTGCCAGAGTCGCCCATGAATATCTTGCGTTTGTTCTCAACAGTGCCAAACACATTGAAATAGAGAAACGAGCATAGCACACCAATCATTGCCGCTATGAGCATGCTATAGACGAGCATGCCTGAGCACATGAAACAATACAGAAACCCAGACAGGGCTATGAGAGCCACACCACCACACAGACCATCAATGCCATCTATGAGGTTCATGGCATTGTCAATAAATACAATCATGAATACGGTAATAGCAAATCCTATCCAGTATGGTATTTCGTGAATGCCAAACAAACCATAGAGATTGTTGATATATAAACCAGAGAGAGGCAGAAACGAGGCTGCCAGTATCTGTACGCCCAACTTGGTCTTTGGCCCCAGTCCCACTATGTCATCTGTGAGTCCGGTACTATATATGAGGGCAAGGCTGAGAAAAAACATGCACGACCATAGGCTGATGGTCACCTCATTGCCTGTCTCGCTGTGGGAATTGAGCATGGGCACCACTGCCAATATGGCTGCCAGCATGCTAGGCAGAAAGCATACTCCGCCCAGGCGCGGAATGCCCCTTTTATGCACTTTGCGTGCCGTTGGCATATCAAAAATATTGTGCTTGTAGCAGAAATTGATAATCAGTGGTATGGATATCAAACCACATACCATACTGATAAGCAAAGTTCCAGCAATATATATCACATGTATGTCCATCATATAACTTCGTTCGTATGTTTTCTCTTATATATATAACTCTTAATGACGCTTTTTATTATATTTCATAGCCAAATCTTTCTGATTATTCTTTTTTTTGTTAACTTTGCACTCGAAGAAATAATTATCACAGAAAATTATGCAAGCAATAATACTGGCTGCCGGCATGGGGCGGCGACTTGGTGAATACACCAAAAACAACACCAAATGTATGGTGGAAGTAAACGGCGAAAAACTCATAGACCGTTTCATACGCCAATTGTCTAAGCATCATCTCAGCAGACTGGTTATCGTGGTGGGCTATGAGGGGCAGAAACTCATTGACTATATAGGTCACAGGTATGATGACATAATAAATATCGAGTATATAACCAATCCCATCTACGACAAGACAAACAATATCTATTCGCTGGCACTTGCAAGCGAGGTGATGTGTAGCGAAGATACCATACTTATGGAGTCTGACCTAATACTTGAAGACGATATGATAGACATGCTGGTCAATCATCCTTCTCCCGACCTCGCTCTTGTGGCCAAATATGAGAGTTGGATGGACGGTACCATGGTTACCATCGATGACGACAGGCGAATAATCAGTTTTGTGTCTAAGCAGGCCTTCAACTATGATGAGGCAGACAGATATTTCAAAACTGTCAATGTGTATAAGTTTAGTAAGGAGTTTTCAAAGCATCAGTATGTCCCATTCCTTGAGGCTTACTGTAAGGTGCTGGGCAACAATGAGTATTATGAGCAGGTGCTCAATGTGCTCACCAAACTTGGCAACACCACGCTGCGTGCGCTGCCCGTGAGTGGTGTCAAATGGTATGAGATAGACGATGTGCAGGATTTGGATATCGCCTCCACACTTTTTGCTCCATCAGAAACAAAATTTCAGGAGTTTCGGAAACGATATGGTGGATTCTGGAGATTTCCGCAATTGCTCGATTTCTGCTATCTTGTCAATCCTTTCTTCCCTACCCGCCGCATGAAAGATGAGATGAAATCCAATTATGACGTGCTGCTGCAGAATTATCCCTCGGGCATGTATGTCAATTCGTTGCTCGCTGGCAAATATTTTGGTGTTAGGCAGGCAAATATAGTGGTTGGCAATGGTGCTGCCGAACTCATCAAGGTGGTGATGGAGGAACATGCCAATGGACGAGTGGGAGTGATATATCCTACTTTTGACGAATATCCTAACAGACTTAGGCAAGAGCAGATAGTGGCTTATATCCCAGACAATAGAGACTTTGCATATACTGCTGACGACCTAATGAACTATTATTGCGACAAACAGTTGGGCATGCTCATGATAGTGAATCCAGACAACCCATCAGGTCATTTTATGCCCATTTGTGATGTGCTTAGGTTGGCAGACTGGTGCGAAAAGCAGGGCATCAGGTTGCTTGTGGATGAGAGTTTTGTGGATTTCACCGAAGGGTATGAAGACAACAGCCTCTTGCACAACGATATTCTTGACTCACATCCCCATATGATGGTAATGAAATCAATATCAAAATCATATGGAGTGCCAGGCTTGCGTCTTGGTGTGCTTGCCTCTGCCGATGAAACTCTTATTGCCAAGGTGAAGAAGGAGGTGAGTATATGGAATATCAACTCGTTTGCTGAGTTTTATATGCAGATTTTCGGCAAGTATGCATCCGAATATAAGGTGGCATGCATGGAGTTTGTTAAGGAGCGCCAGCGATTTGCCCAACTTCTGTCTACTGTTTCATATTTGCGCGTCATACCGTCGCAGGCAAACTATTTCCTTTGCGAGGTGTTGGCACCATTCACGTCTGCCAGTCTTACTCAGTCACTCATAGAGCGTGATGTGCTGATAAGCAACTGTGGCAACAAGAGTCGTATGGAAGGTCATCAGATAGTAAGGATAGCAGTGCGCGACCGCAAGGATAATGACAGGCTCATAGAGATTCTCAATAGTCTGGTCACAGTTTGAATTCAAAAATCTTATAAAGATATTTGAAGCATATCATAATTCTATTGGTGTACATGCCATATTTGCGGCATGCCCTCACGTCTTCGCTGTTTATCAGTATCCTATTACGGAGGTTTTTGGTACTCATGCCACCGGTGCGCATGGTAACAAAATCCTTCTTTATATATTTGGTGCGCAATCGTTCCTTCCATAGCAGTCTTACCATTAGGTCATAGTCGGCTGCTATTTGATAGTCGGTGGCAAATAATCCATGGCGCTCATACACGCTCCTCCTGACATAAAAAGAAGGATGGGCGGGCATGAACCCGAAACGTAGCCAGAACGGACTAAACATGGCAGAAGAGTAATACCTCACCACCTTGTCGGGGTGGTCGGGGTGTATAAAGTGAATGTCGGCATACACGGCATCTATACTACTGTCGGTCATGGCCTTGTTTACGGTCTCAAGAACATCGTCTGAGGTGAAATAGTCATCTGAGTTCAATATGCCCACAATGTCTCCCTTAGCCCTTTTGATGCCCTTGTTCATGGCATCATAGATGCCGTGGTCGTGCTCGGAGATATAATGTAGCCGTTCGCCAAATTCCGGTGCATATTCTTCTATTATCGACAATGTGGAGTCGGTAGACCCACCGTCGATAATCCAATAATCAATATCCTTGTGAGTCTGGACCAATACAGACTCGATGGTGTCTCTGAGCGTGCGTTCGCTGTTGTATGTGGTGGTGATGATGCTTATCTTCATCTGTTTATTTTACAGGGTTTTGTTTATCTTCTCCAGCCATTTCTTCAGTTTCGGTCCGTCGGTGCGGTGCTGTATCCTTTCTGCCAAGGCTTGTGGCATCAATGCCTTCACATATTGTGTGGCATACTCTTTCATCCTTGATATCTTCGACTTGTTATAGTCAAAGATCTGTATTGGCGTTTGCCAATTATCTCCGAAATAATACTCAAGATATTTGACGTAGTTTCTTGGCACGAGGTATTCGTCATTTTGAAAGTGGTATGGCATTACATCCAGCACATACTCCTTGAGGCATATATCCTGGCAGCAATACCATAGTCTTTCGTCATGAGGATAAGGTTCATAAAAATACACGTCTATGTATTCGCCTTTTCGTATGATAGATAGAAATCCCCGGCGCTCATACCGTGCCAACTCAAATCCCCTTTCTCTCAGTGTGAAGAGGGTGGCAAGAAATCTCTCCATGTCAGTCTTATACATTACCAGATCTATGTCTTCGTCATGGCTGATAAAGTCATGTTCTCTTACTGCTCCGAGCAGTGTACCGTAGAACAGGATAAAAGGTATGCCTTCATGGTCGCAAACCTCTTTAAGAATGGCCAGATTTTCTTTGGCTATTGTTTTGTCTATTCTCTTGATACCCTGGAAGATGGGTATGAAATGGTATTTATAAACCCCTTTGATGGTGTTGAGTTTTAGTTTCATCTTCTTACTATTCGTTTTATCATGTTTTTGAAAGCAAAAGGGAAGAGTTGCTTTATTCTATTAAACAATGTATTGTTGGAATGATAGAAAGCCTTTTCAAATGGCATGTAAGGAGCCATATAAGGAGGATGGTGCAGCGGAAATTCCAGTTCATGCTTAGATGTAAAATAATCTGGTGCTGTGGCTGTGGAGGTATGTGTAGCCCCTTCTCCGAATCCTATATTTGTGGTAAGGCTGTGTTTGGGTATGATAGACAGCATGTTATGTGCTGCAAGTGTGAAATACCACTGCCAGTCCCATGCGCTCACGTCGTGAATATCAATGGCCTTTAGTCTGTATCTCCAGTATCTCATGTCCTTGGCTTTATATCCCATGTTTGCAATCACCGAGGCCTCATATTCTGTTTGTCTCCATTTCATGTCAATATCCATGAGTTGCCATGCCCTCCGCCATGTGGCCCATCCATTGCAAGCCTTATATCGGCTGAAGGTGTAAGAGTAGGGTATGTCTATTCCTGTGGCATAATTGGCACCGTCCACCATTCCCACTCTGTTATCGTCTTTGTATCTTTCGAGCATTTCTTTGGCAAAGGTAAAGAAAGAGGTTCTCATCACGCAGTCGTCTTCGATGATGATACCCATCTCCTCATGTTCAAAAAACCAGTTGATGGCAGTATATACCCCCCTGCTGCAACCTAAGTTATGGTCAAGAAAACGTGTGGTTACATTGCATGGCCAGTCGATGGCATCAACTACTGCCTTACGTGTTTCTTCCACTCGTTCCTTCTCACCTGCCACATGCTCTCTCGGTCCGTCTCCCGAAATATATAAATGTGTGGGTTTGGTTTTGCGTATTTGGTCGAGGCTCTTGAGAGCCTCATTTTTTCTACTGAAAATGACTAATAAAATAGGTATGTCATACATATTGTGTCCCTCCTGTCTTATAATTTTCTAAACCATATATTATGATAATCCTTGTGAATAGACATCTTTTCGTCGTTGGCGGAGATAGTTGCGCCATTGCTGCCAGAATTCTGTGGTACCATGGTCTTTGCCCAGAGCCTTGCTTATACGCTCTCTCCACAGCAGCATATTAGTTTCTCTAATAGCATTCTTGAGTGTACGGTCGGCGCTCCATCCATGTTTTTCGTTAATTTTTATCACCGACTCTATCACTTTCTTTTCTGTTTCAAAGTTCAGTGGCCTATTGTCGGTGAGATGGGCATACCGTGAGTGACGGTCAAAGAAAGTCTTCATTCCCAAGTTCTTCATTCTCATGAATATGTCGTCTTCTTCGCCATACATGAATATGGTCTCGTCGAAGAGTCCAGCAGTTTCAAATTCTTTTTTTCTTATGATAAAGCACGATCCAGACACATACATGCATGAAGGCCAGAACCATCCTGTGCGGTTTGCTATTGCCGTGAGCACAATGCGCAGATAGCCATTCATGTGGTGGGTGCAGTTAAAAGAGTTGAGGCTCATGCTGCCGTTGCCCAATAATTGTTTCATGCCGTAGATTCCGGTTTGCGGGTGGCTATCCATATATGCCAGTACTTTTTTCATCATAGGATGTGTGAGTCTGACGTCTGGGTTCATGATCATCAAATATGGTGCCTGAGCCATTCTAATGCCGATGTTGTTTCCTTGTCCGTATCCTCCGTTGCATGTGTTTTTTACCAGTGCGATGATATTTCCGTATCGTTGTGTGATAGTAGCAAACATTTGTTCGCACTGAGGACTATTGTTGTCAACCACTATCAGTTCGAGTTCTTCGCTTTCAATGTCAGCATACTTTCTTATGGCATCTATACAGTCGTAGATGTCTTTTTCAGAATTGTATGTCACTATGATAATGCTCAGTTTCTTCATCTCTCTGGTGTGTGATTAGTCTGTTTCAAAATATGGTCTATGGCCTTAGTTTTTTGCCGTATTCTCCATTGCTGTGCAATCAGAAAGAAGACCATAGGAATCTGCCTTGCCGTTTTTTGGGGAATCACATATCCGAGCCATTCGCTTATTTTGCGTTGCCAGTTGAGAATGGTTGCCTGCCAGGGGCAGTACTGCCTCATCATGTCTACCATTTTCTGTGCAAAGTGGCTGTCTATGCCTTTGCCGCTCATTCTAGCATTATAGATGGTGAGTGCCCCTCGATAGAGATAGCAGTCATATCTGTCGCCCCATGTCCCCTTGACTGCTTTTATCATTCGCTCGCAAGCCAAAAGATGGCTGTCGGCATGGTTTTTATTTTCAATCTTTTTTGATACCGAGCCGCTACTGTCTATTCTGTAGAAATAGTCTTGTGCCACGTTTGCATATTTGTATTTGAGTCCAGCCGCCAATGCCGCTATGTTGAAATCAGCATCTTGGAGCGACAATAATTGCTCGCACCATCTCAGTTGGCAGCGTCTGAGGCTTTCGGTTCGGTAGATGTTGTTCCATACTATGAATGGCAGTTGTCTCATGGCAAAGGCTGCCGTGTCGTCTTTGTAGATATCAAACCCATAGCAGTATGGGTGAGGTCCTGTGTTAGGCTGACCGTGCACCATCACTCCCGATGGAAAGACCATGAAATCCATATCTTCATTGCGCTCCATCTCTGCCACCCTCACCTTCAGGCATTCTTCAGACACCAAGTCATCAGAGTCAAAAAAGACTATATACTTGCCTTTGGCCATGTCTAAGCCCATGTTGCGGCAGGTCTGTGCGCCCTTGGGCATACGGTTGCGGCTTATCACTTCCACTCGTGGGTCATTGGCATATCCATTGTGCAGGCATTCAGCTGTGCCGTCTGTAGAACCATCGTCTATGGCGAGCAGTTGCCATTTCGTCCATTTGCCTTTTGCAATGCTCTCCACCATGTTCATGACATCCTCCTTATGGTTATAGAAAGGCATCACGATGGTCACTATAGGTTGTATATCATTGTTGTGCCTTTTCATCATCGTCAAATTTCATTGTGGGATAATAATACAGTGTGTATAGTAGTATGAAGAGGAAGAAGAACGGATACACCTCCATGAGCATCATGAAGAGCAGTGTGAAGAGTCCCATGAGCAGTATGTTGGCATGTTTGTCAAATTTGGTGCTTATCCTTCTGAATACCAGTCCTATTGCTATGATAAGTAGCGAGAGCAGTGTCACACCTCCTGTTATCAATACACTGTATATGTAGTTATGCGGTCCTATGGCAAAAGAGTCCATCTCCGACGTATACCATTCTGTGTCCACCCATCCGTATCCGATTATTGGCGACTCGGCAAACTTGCTGCCTGCGGCATCCCACAATCTGGTGCGGTTTGTAAAGGTGATGTCTTTGCCCAGCACATCCTCTATAATATATACGGCCAGCGAATTGTTGTGCAACCCTTCTCCGCTAAATACCACAAAACACTGGAACAACAGGTAGAAGACAAAAAAGGCAATACTGCCGAGTTTCTGCAATTTCTCTGATGGTATCATGCAGAATACTATATATAGCAATATGCACGACAGAGAGGTCATGGAACCCACAAATGCCAGAGTAGCAATAGACACTATTGACAGTACCACCATGTTTATTTTCCACCACCAGCCCCATCTCATGCATACAGTGTTGAGTGCCAGACCAAAGATCAGACGGCTTCCTATCTGGTTGTAGTTTCCTCCAAGGATATAACTATCGAATGCATCTTTGGCTGCAAACATCCAGTCTGGAAAGAGCACCATGACAGCCAGATTGCCGTATGCGGCTGCCGACATTACCAGTGTGAAACTCTTCACCATGAGTTCGGGTCGCCGCCATAGGTTGAGGCAAAATATCACTATCCCCACTTCTATAGACTTGTAGATGGCGTTTTTGATATCTGTGCCGTTTATTATTGAGAATATGATGAGCAGCACAAGGTAGAACCCCACCACGAGGTCGAGATATGAGGCCATAGGCTTGCGCATGTTTATCAGGCCGAGCACCATGAAGTTTACTATGCAGATGCCAAGCGAGAGGTATGAATACCACTGCAGAAAAGCAAACGCAGTGAAACTGACGCTGACATTCAGAAGAAGAATGGCCAGTATCACAAACTGTATGATGGTAGATTTGGTTGTATGTTCCACCTGTTTGTCTGCCGGGGTGATAACCTGTTGCATGAGTATGTTATTGTTTCTGTTTCTTGCGTTTTACCATTTCGAGAGCTGCTGTCTTCTCTTGCTCTGTCATGGCAGTTAACCATATAACTGCAATCCCTGTGATGCTGCATAAGGTGAGGGTGATGAGAAATCCCCACTTGATGGTTATATATGTGGAGCAGAGGTATGCCACTGCCGCCAATGCTGCTATGGTGCTCATCTCCCTGATGCTTACGTTGCTCAAGAAATGTCGCACTTTCAGTCCGCTTGAATATCTCATGTATGGTAGGCGTAGCATGGCGCAAAACGCCTCTACGGAGATATAGCAGACCATTGCCGAGGTGGTGGTACCGCCCATGTGTAGTATTATAACCACCATGGGCAGTGTCAGCAGTTTCATTGTGTTTATTAGCAGCGAATAGTTGCGTATCCTGCCCGATGCCTGGTTGGCTATGGCCAATGCCAGGGTAGTATGGTCTATGAGAGCAGCCAGGAGTACAAAACGGCATATCGTGACAGCCCCTTCTGGCACATCCACAAGCCATGCCTCCAGTATGCTGGGCATTTCAAAACAAATGGGTATCACAGGCACCGACAGTAGCAGAAAGGAATATTTGCATGCTTTCTCTGTCATCATCAGTGTGCGCTGGTGGTTATCTTCGCCTTCAGCCTTGATGATTTGCGGACTCATGGCATTTATCACTCCCTGCGAGATGTAAAGCACTGCCGATGATACCTGTAGGGCTATGCCGTAGGCGGCATTCACCACTGTGCCGAAAAAAGAGTTGAGCACTATTGCCAATCCTTGGTTGCGACTCAGTATGCATCCGGTGCTGTATACCGTCCAACCGGCAAAATTCATGATTTTGGCTATTATACTCTTCCTTATGTCGCTTAGGCGAGGCCACAGGCATGAGTCGTCAAACTCCATCCTTGCATAGGCAGCAAAGGCAATGAGATTGAATGCAGCGATGCCAAACATCATCCATGCATATAATTCAAGTTTGTCGACATTGATAAAGAGTAGCCATATAGACAAACCTAATCGGAATACCCCATCGAGAAAGTCTATTATGGAGATATAGACGATATTCTCCCTGGCAACAAATAGGGCGCGAAAGGGAGATGTGACCACCGATAATCCGAGCATAACCAATACAATGAAATATACTCTTGAGGCCGTGTCTATGCGGTCTGCATTGATATCGAGAATGCCGCCGAAGAGTAGTGGTTTGATGGCTGCCAGCACTATTATCAGCACACCCGCGGTCAGAATATGGATAAACAGACTATTGGAGAAAATCTGTCGTGAAGCCTCCCTGTCACCTTCTCCATACGAGTATGACAGGTGTCGCTGGGTGGTCACCACCAGTGCTCCTGTCACAAATCCGAGCATGGCCACAGTGCTGCCTATCAGCGAGAATATGCCAAAGTCTGACTGCCCAAGCGCCATGAGGATATAGCGTGTGGAGAACAGCGACATGCAGGTATTGAGTATTGCCCTTACATGCTGTGCCAGGGTGTTTACCACTATGCGTGTATTGGTGTCCATCAAGTCTGCAAACTGTAGAAACCCTTTATGTCTTCTTTTAGAATATAAACCACTGTGCCAAAGGCTGTGAGAAAGAGCATGCCTATCACAAAGAGCATGCGCTTGGGACCTGATGGTTTCACAGGCACACTTGCACCCTGCAATTGAGTAAAGGCTGGGGTTCGCTCCTGCACTTTGGCCAGTGCAGCCTGATATTGGGTGTTGATGGTGCTGTAGGTATTGAATTTCAGTTGCATGTCATTTTCGAGGTCGTTGGCTTTCAGTTGATAACTCTGCAATGACACATCCTGGTTAGCATCGGCATAGAAACCATATAGTTGACGTGCTTTCTCATAATCGCTCTTCGACTTGGCCAGCAGTTCACGATAATAGAGGAGATCTATGCGAGCCTTGTTGGTGCGGTATTCGGTTATGAAATGCTGTAGTTTCACAGCCACAGAGTCTACCATGGTTTTGCAGATCAGAGGGTCTTGGGCTGTCACTGTAATGCCTATTACTCCCGTCTTCTTGTCAACGCTCAATCGTATGTTTGACCTAGCCATCTCTGCCAAGGTGTTGGCGCGCTCCGACAGCCAGTAAGGGCTGGGTTTCGATTTTGACGGAGCAGCCACAGGAGAACCTTTTGGCATTATCTTGCCTATCCATCCTATAGGAGCCTTCCACCATACTTTCTTCTGATGCTTGTCCAGATAATCATAATAAGTGGTGTTTATCTCTCCGTCTACACTCTTTACCTTGATGCTCAAGAGGCTGAAGATAAAGCCGTTGTCGTCCATAAGGTCAGGATAGAGCAGTGGAGAGATAGCATCAGAAGACTGCATCTGCGACAAGTCGAGACCGAAAGACGAGGCGATGCTCCCCAAGGCTCCACCTGCCGCCATGTTGCCTCCCATTTCTGGTGCCAGCAATGCAGAAGAGTTATAGGTGCGCGGCACTGTTATTATCAGCAGTGACGAAAGTATGAATGCCACTGGCAGAGACTTGTAGAAAGCCTTGCGTCGGGAAATAACCTTGCGTATTACGGTTCCAAGGTTTATGATTTCTTCTTTCTTGTTGTCCATATCATGTTATTTCAAAAGGTTGGCAATGGTGGCTATCATAGTGGCTATTGATGCGGTACCCGAACCTATGGCCACTATCTCTGCTGTGGTCATCTTCTTGCCCTGTTCCTTACTTGGCACCACAATTTGGCATCCAGGCATTGGTTTGGTGTGATACCCTGCTTTGGCTATGGTGCCGTTCATATATATGATGTATGTCTGACTCTTTTTGGCTGTGCTTCCCCATCCACCAGCTTGGTCCACATAATATCCGATACCCTTGCCTTCCTTGTATGCCACAGTGTTTGGATACATCACATCTCCACTTATTCTCACCGTACCAGAATATTCTGGCACAATGATGCGGTCGCCCTCGCGCAATACGATATCGAAGTCGCTATTGGGGGATGCCAGTGCCTTATCGAGGTTGATACCCACGTCATAGGTCTCTCCCAGGTCCAGTTTTTTGATGTCTATAGAGTCTTTGCCGTTGGCATTTGCCTTGGCCATTTTGAGCAGGGCCTCGTCGCGCATCTTCTCCTCGGGGGTATATTTTCTCACCAATCGTGCGCCCTCAGCATAGGCTGTATTGGTCAGTCCTCCAGCCTGCTTGATCATCTCGCTCAGTCGTTGGCTCTTTTTGTTGAGGGTATAAGTTCCGGCAAAGAGCACCTCTCCCTCAATCTTCACGTTCTGCTGTTCAGAATATCCAGGAGAGCGTCTCACGTATACCTCATCGTATGGTTTGAGCACAAATCCTGGTGTGCCATCAATCACAAAACCGTCTTTCAGTGCAAATGTGAAGGTATGTGCAATGGTGTCGCTGGCTGTGGTGGCAGTACTGTTTGTTATGCGGCGTGCCACGTCTACTTTCATTACCGATGCGGCATCAGTCAGTCCTCCGGCCTGCAGCACAAAGTCTTCGAGGGTTTCATTGTCGGCAAAGCGGTAGATGCCAGGATACATCACCTCTCCATGTATGGTCAGAGTCTGCTCTTCCTGCAGGTCTTTCTTGCTGGGCACAAAGAGCACGTCCTCATTTCTGAGTGCAATATCTGGCACGGTGCCGTTGAGAATGCCAGCCACGTCTACTGAGATCACCTCCAGAGTGCGGTCTTCCTTCATGCGGTGCATTACGGCATGGTCGGTAAAAGCATCTTCTGTGCACCCCTCTGCATGCTCCAGCAATGCGCGCACCGATGTGATCTCTCCCCCCACTTGATAAAGTCCCGGACGGAATACCGCTCCCTTGATTTCTGCCATGTTGCTATATCTGGGAATCACAGAGTCTACGCTTATTGAGTCTTCATCGTCGAGATGGAATGATGCCATGTCAAATTCGCTAATGTTAAACACGCTGTATTTCGAGCCTGCTTTCCTTATCACCCTTACGGTCTTCTTGTAGGCATCGCCTGCGAATCCGCCTGCATACTTGATGGCAGTGGCAAGACTCTCTTCTTTCTTCATCTCATAAAACATGGGGCGCTTCACCTTTCCAGTCATGTTTACCATGCAGTCGTATGTACCCACCACTATCACGTCGTTGTCGGCCAGGCGAATATTTCCGCTCAATTTTCCATTGAGAATATAGTCATAGATATCCACGGTGGTCACCAGCGAATTGTTGCGATACACCTTTATATTACGCATTGTACCGATATCATTGGTACCACCAGCCATGTAAAGAGCATGGAATACCGAGGCAAAAGCCGATAGGGTATAGGTGCCAGGCGCCATCACCTCACCCATCACGTTTACCATGATGGTTTTGGTCTGTCCCACGGTCAGTTTGATTTTTGAACTGCTGTATCGTGTCCCCAGTGTAGACCTTACCTTGGCATTGGCCTGTGCCACTGTGAGTCCTGCAATGTTTATCGGTCCATATCCCTCCACCACGGCATCTCCATCGGGTGTGATAGTGCATTGCAGGCTCTTCTGCGATGCGCCGTAGACGTCTATATACACCACATCTCCAGCACCCAGACGGTAGTTTTGCGGCGTGGCTATGTTCATATTAGGCTCAAAGGTGAGGTTTTTATTATTGAAGATATCACGCCCAAACACCTTTCGCTTGTTGTTTAACTTGGCCATCATCTCCTCCATATACATCTGGTCATAGATCTCGGTGGAGTCGGGTAGGAAGGTGCTCAGTTCACGCCTCATCTGATAGTTGTCCTCAGCCTCTCCCTCGGCGCGGTTTACAAAGCGTTTTTTTCGTGTCTCCTCATTCTCCTTCACACGGTATGAGGCATTACCATTGTCAGACTCCTTAACCTTGCCGTTGTTGGTTCTCATGCGGTCGTTCACCTTGCTCTCGCCTGTAATGTCTACAGCACCCAAGCTTGTTTGGCCGTTCTGCTTTTCGTATTTCTGGCGTATGCGTCTTATTTGGTCTATGCTCACGCCTTTCTGCATCAGCTGTGTCACTATCTGCTGCTGCGACTTGCCCATCTGCTGCTGTTCCATAACAAACTTGATAACCTGTTCGTCTGTCATCGACTGTGCTGCTGCTATTGTAGGCAATAATACTGATAGAAGGATAGATATAATGAACTTTTTCATTTTTGTAAAGGATTTCATTGTTAGAATTTCTTACCGCTTATTATGCTGATAACCGTTTTTATTATGATGCAGAAATCGAGCCACAACGAGCGGTTTTCAAGATAGTGTATGTCCATGTTTAGGCGTATCAGCATTTTCTCCATGGTGTCGGTATATCCATTGTATATGGTGGCTTCGGAGGTAAGTCCTGGGCGCATCTCATAGATAAACTCATACCTTGGGTCGTTTTTCATAATCTGGTCTATATAATACTTGCGCTCTGGTCTTGGGCCCACTATCGACATATCGCCGATGAGCACGTTCCACAACTGTGGTAACTCATCCAGATGGTGCTCACGCAGGAAACGCTCAGTTTTTGTGGAGTTCTCTTCGTCGCATTTCACTGTTAGTTGTGGCTCTGTTTCCACGGTGCTCAGCGTTCTGAACTTATAGATAGTAAAAGGTTCACCACGATATCCTATCCTTTCTTGCGAAAAGATCACCGCGCCGTTTCTCTGCCGTTTCAGCATCACATATATGATAAGAAACACTGGTGAGAGTATGATGAGGCCGAGTGCCGAAAATACGACATCCAGCATGCGTTTTACCGCACGCTGCATCTCGTTCATGGCATCGTGGCTACATCCTACATCCGTTGCCTCATTTATGCTTATATTGTTCACGTCTTGTCTAATATTATTCACGTATTGTTGTGAGTTTTCTATATATTATAACCACAAAACACTTAATTTATTGCAAAGGTACTGTAATTATTTGATAAAAAAGAACTATTTGCATTATCTTTTGCAAAATATGCCCAAAAACTTGCACAATATCAGAAAAAGATGTATATTTGCAGTCTGAAATAAAACGTGACTATTCAACAGGTGTCAGAAATGGGGTTGACTGGATTTGACAGCGGGTTGAAGTGATGCGTAAGCATGCGGAGTGGTGGCTGTATACTCCATAATCAATGCGGTCAAGAAATTTATCTGGCGAAACAAATTACGCTCTCGCTGCCTAATCGAAGTACAGTAGATTACTGGCTTAATCCCGTCACCAGGTGATGGGACGAGACATCGCTCCAAGGATCTTTTTCCGAGTCTGAGGGTTAAGCGGTGCGGCTAATTCGGAAATAGTCGGTTGCAGCCTCGTGTGGTCGATGAAATTAAGAGGATAAGGCATCAGTTGGTGGTCCAGGTCTTGCTGCTGCACGAAAAACGAAGGCTGGAATAAGCATGTAGAAAGCGGATTGTTTCCCTGTTTGGACGAGGGTTCGACTCCCTCCAGCTCCACATTACATCGGCAATCGACATTAAGTCGGTTGCCGTTACGACTATTTAACACACATATAGTCGTGCAGCTGCTAGTGAAATCAGTAAAAGGCAAACAGCTGTTCTTGTACCATTATAACAGTTGTTCTTGTACCATTAAAACAGTTGTTCTTGTACCATTAAAACAGTTGTTCTTGTACCATTAAAACAGCTATTCTTGTACCCTTATAACAGCTATTCTTGTACCCTTACAACAACTGTTCTTATACCCTATGCTT
>JALFPC010000013.1 GCA_022782305.1 Prevotella sp.
ATCAGTTTCCTTATCGTATCTTTGTTTTTCTGCAATAGCAAATAAATGGATAATATCAGTATAAACAGTGCCAACATGCTGATCACCACACCATTGGATGCAACCACACTGGATACCAATGCCAAAAACTTGGATATATTGCCAGACGAATTATTGTCGCCTGCAATCTCTATACCTTCACGGTTGCAATATTCCTTCATGCCCGATGCCGCCAACTGGTCAATCTTCACAATAAGGCGCGATGGTGGAGGCACTTCACCAGCATAATACCTGCTGTTGGCCCAATCCATAAAACTCTGCGGCACAGCTATGGTGTTCAGTCGTGATGAGAAGCCCACTATGGCAGCCTCGTAATAATCCGTTCTGTTGTCCTTGCCCGTGATGCCCAGCACAAAAGGCATGGCTCCAATCATCTTCTCGCTGATCTGCGGCAGTCCCTGAGGCAGGGCAAACCCGAAATTATAGAGCGCCAGATAGTCCTTGCTCAGCATGATAGGAATGAATTTCTCCTCGGGGTCGAAGCGCCAGTCACGGGGTTTGACATCGAAGAACTCATCAGGCACCGACTCAAGGAAGAGATAAGAAGAGAGCCCACGACCACCCATATTGATACTTCCGTTAACGGCAAACTGCGATGCCGTGAAGCGGCCTATCTTCTGCACCCATTTCTGCTTTGACAGTTTTTGAATGTCATCGTCGGAGAATACTACGGGAGTGAATCCCACACCCTCCACCTTTTTAGACAGCACCACATAATCCTCAGAAAAGAACTGGTCATCCTGGGCTGTCGACTCCTGGCTGTCACCATAGAAAAGTATACCTGCGAGTATTACAGTAAGGCCCACCACATTGGCCAAGGCATATCCGAGTAACTGTCCCACCGAGATGTTTTTTCTGAGCAAGCACCATATCTCGTGTCTAAACATTTTCATCATAGCGATACGAATTTTGCATTGTCGAGCATCAAGTGGTTGCCCACCGATGTGGAAATAATTCCCGCTCCTTGCCTGTCGGCTTCTTCTGTTATTATGTCCGCCACTATCTTATTGTTTCGGGCATCGAGATGGCTCACGGGTTCGTCGAGGAAGATAAAATCAAAGGGCTGACATACGGCTCGCACCAGTGCCACACGTTGCATCTGTCCGATGCTCAGTTTGCCCACAGCCACATCATGTTTTGCTATTATGCCCAGTCGGTCGAGCAGGTCTTTAATTTGTTTGTCTGTCTTATGATTAGTTTTATTGTTCTTCAAATCAATGTTTTGCGCAACGGTCAGTTCTGGAAAAAGCGCCATATCCTGCGGCAGTAGCGCAATGCTATTAGTGCGCACGTCGCACCATTGCGGTATGGAGAGTGTCCTGATATCAGTGCCGTCAAAGAGAATATCACCCTTATAGTCAGTGCGGCTACCATAGATGAAATGTAGCAATGAAGACTTGCCATTGCCCGACTCGGCATGTACACACAGCCTGCAACCACGGCAGAAAACGAAAGAAGGCTCTTCCCAAATTTGGGAAGAGCGAATCTTTTCAGTATCTTCCATCCCTGCAAACACGCTGGGCAGAAGGTTTCTTATCTCTATTTGTTCAATCATATATAGTGTGTCGGCATGTCATAAGTATTGGCTTATTATTCATCAGTATCAGCAAATTCCACATCGCTGTCAGGCTCTGGCTCGGCATACGCCTCTTCCGCTTTAGCCTGCAGTTTATTCTTGGAATTGATAATTATCTTGGCAAACTTTTCAATCACGCCGCTATCGCTGTTGCCGTCCACCTCGAGGGTCACATAAGCTGTGCCGTCTTTGGGTTTGCAGCAGATGCCGAGCAACATATTATCCTTCACATCCAGATCCTTTGAGAGTTTGTCGCCACTGTTCATACCTACATACAAGGCAGCCACGCAACCGTCGAAATCGGCACTCTTGACCAGAGGATTATCGTTGCTCTCCTTGATTTCATGGTTGGCCAGCACGATGAAGTTATCCACATTCTTCACATACACCTTGCCGCCCATGCCCTGATCTGTGAGGTCGATGGAGAAGCCTGTGGCATCTTCCTTGAAAGGCACACGCATCTGCTCCATAAAACCTTTCATGTCTTCGATAAGTTGCTTGGCCTTGCCCTCCTTGGTTTCCACCACAATAGTGGTAGAGAATTGCTTGAGCACCTCCTGTCCCTTATCAATATTGATATAAGACTCTATGCCTTGTGTCATGCCGAAGCCATAAGCCACGGTGCCATCTATCTTCTCTAGATAACTGAACACGGCATTCATCTGCGCTTTTTCCGCACGGCTCAGTCTGGATGTTGTGGCAATAAGATTTGAGAGTTCATCCCAATTAGCATTTTTTAGACTCATAGCCAGTACCATATTCTCCTGGTTGCCCAAGAATTTCAGAGCCTTGTCGTTAATTGTTGATGACAGGTCAACCATTTTGGCCAGTTTGTCCATATCAAACTCCTCGCCATCTTTTGGAAACACCTTAAATTCCAGTGTGCCCTTGTTGCTGGTCAGCTCGCCTCGCATGCAATACACGGCATTCAGCATCATTTCTGTTTCGGGAGTGAGGGAGCCCTTGTTTCTCAGTTCCGCCTTTACCTCTGCGGGCAATTTGAAAGCCAGACCTCCGCCATTGGCATCCAGGATATAGTCGCCATAGGCTGTGCCGGCATAGTTGTTTTCGTCGGCATCTTCTATTATTCTCTGCAAATAGCGCACGGCATCAACGTCCTTATCCGCCTGAAGCATATAAGCGCACGAACCATTTATGGCTATATATCTGGGATTGCCATATCCCTTCTCAGGCTTCACATATATGGTCACATCCTTTTCCTCGGTATCTTTCTCAAACTCCTTGTCTTTGATGGCTTTCACAAACTTGTCATTGTCTTCAAGTGCAAACAGCACCACGGGCACGTTTTTCTTGAATGAATACATCAGTGCGCAGGCTTCGAGGTCGATGCCAGAGTCTTTCAGGAAATCATTTATCTCATCATAATCCTTTGTGTCGCTGCTCTCCATTTCGCTTGTAATATATTCGGGCAGCACGATTTGAGAATTTTCAATCTTTCCGCCGGCAGACTCAAGCACGGTCTTCACGTTGCCCACATATACCACATCGGCATTGTCAGGAATGTTTTCCAACAGGTTCTTCATTTTGGCATTGTCAGAGCACGACATGCTCAGCACCACAGCCACCACGAGACATAGCAATTCTTTAATCTTTTTCATATTATCGGTTTTTAGTTAAT
>JALFPC010000002.1 GCA_022782305.1 Prevotella sp.
TGTGAATCCGTATTGGAGGTTCCGTAGCTCAGTTGGATTAGAGCAACGCCCTTCTAAGGCGTGGGTCTAGGGTTCGAATCCCTACGGAATCACCATAATCTACAAAATGGGGGCTCAAAGCCCCCATTTTTCGTTTATAGCTTATTCTAAGGTTACAGAAAGATTTCTATCTGTAGTTTCCTTGCACTATTATTCTTAATACCAGCAAACAGCTAAAGAGACGCTATCTAATAAATAGTTGTAAATGCATAAAAACAGGCGTATAGAGTTTGCATCATACCCTGTTATAAATATCAATTACATTATGTTTGATTTATATTCCGCACTGCGGAATATACGTTCAGCACTGCGGAATATATGTTCAGCACTGCGGAATATATGTTCAGCACTGCGGAACATAACACAAATACCTGTTATGCGGAAATATCAACAGCCAATGGGTAACAATATCAACAGCCAATGGGTAACAATAATAACAGGCAATGGGTAACAATATCAACAGGCAATGGGTAATAATAACAACAGCCAATAATGTGAATCTTCAACGATGTCAATAACTCGATACTCCCCCACCTGAGGGAGTATCTGATTAATTGTTATTCCGTACTGATTTTGTGCACACGCTAAAGACTATAGTATAATAAAAGCGAATGAGACAAGCATATCATCGTTGTTATTTCACTGGATAAACCATTGTTTTAATGATCTAACAACTGCGATGATACACTTGCCTCATTCGCTATCTATAAACTACATAAACAGCTGCTTGTGGATTGGGCAAACAGCTGCTTGTGGATTGGGCAAACAGCTGCTTGTGGATTGTTCAGACTGCGTCATGCAATCTCTATCTGACGCTGTATCTTCTTCACTTCTTCCTTGGTCACCTTTGGCATTGTGACGGTCAGCACTCCGTTGTCTACTTTGGCCGAGATATTGTCCTTGACGATGTCGTCGGGCAACACATAGGTTTGCTGATAATTAGAGTAACTGAACTCGCGACGCAGGTAATGCTGCTTCTTGTCCTCCTCCTTGTGTTCCAACTTGTTTTCAATAGCGATGTCGAGATTGCCATCGGCATTGATGTTTACCCTGCAAAATTCCTTTTTGATGCCTGGCACAGCCACTTCCATGGTGTAAGCCTTGGCGTCTTCCTTTACGTTGACTGCCGGTGCGGTGGCCTTCATCTTTGGCATCCAATCACTGTTGAAGAAATCATCAAATACTGTAGGAAACCAACTGTTTGAATTCATTACTGGTAACATAATAACCTCCTGTTTTAAAAAAGTTGAACTATTGTTTTGTTACCTTATGTAGTGCAAGAGTTGTGCCCACTCCCAAACAGATGCCATTATGGCGGCAAAGTATAAATTATTTAAACATTGCTGCCTGTTTGACGTAATAGCAATTATTTTGTGCACACGATTTTGCGGTATGCAGCAAATTGATTACCTTTGCACCGCAGAAGCAGTAAAGGAAATGATGTAGGCATCCATACATCATTATTATATAGCAAATACAAATACCGTGAAGATATGAAAATACTGATAATCAACGGAAGTCCACGCCGAAAGGGCAACATATCTCAGATGCTTAACTCCATGGCCGAAGAGGCTATGGCTCAGGGAGCCGAAGTAGAGATGATAGAAGCCATCAAACTGAATGTACGGCCATGCATAGGTTGCATGCGATGCCGCTCGAGCCATGAGTGCTCATTACCTTCTGACGATGCCCAGATGGTGGTAGAGAAGATGCGCCAATGCGATGCGCTTGTGATTGGCGCGCCCTGTTATTGGGGCAACATGCCAGGAGTGCTCAAAGTGCTCTTCGACCGTATGGTGTATGCCATGATGGACGAAACCCCGAGGGGTATACCCATCCCGCTACAAAAGGGCAAGAGATGTGTGCTTGTGAGCACCAGCACTACACCTTGGCCCATCAATATTCTGTTTCACCAAAGTCGCGGCGTGATAAGGGCACTTAAGGAGATATGCCACTATAGTGGTTTCAAGACCGTGGCAACGATAGAGAAAGGCGGAACACGCAACAACACCACCCTTTCGGACAGGGAGAGAAAGAAATGCGTAAATGCAATCAGAAAGATTACCGCACATTCATAGTGATGGTGCGCACGCCTCTGAGTTTAACTTTTGAATTATACCCGTTGAGGGTGTTGCCAGTAGCCACCGACATAGCCCTGATTTCTTTTATCGTTGTAGCATAATAGAGATAATAGTCGGAGAATGACGTTGAGATGCCGGCATCTGCGGCCTTTGCGTTTATCTCTGCCTGCATCTTGATGGCAGCCTGCATCTCTACTCCTGTGGGCAGGCGCCAGTCTTTGCCATCTGATTGCGATAGTGTGGCAATGGCATTCTCTGTTATCGACTGCAGTTGCGAATTACTATAGTTGGTATTGTCGGCAAGCAGACCCGAGATTTCGCTCATCGAGAGCAATAGTATCTGTGCCGTATTGTCGTCAGTCATCTCGCAGCTCACCACAAAAGCTCCATCATACAGATCTCCCACCTGCGGCACCTGTGTTTCCGTTCCTTGTGTGGTGCCATCAGGGTTGAGGTCGAAAACCACGTTATTCTCGCCGCTCCAAGTCGTTCCGTTTATTTTTCCGCTAAGAGTGATGCCCGACGACTTGTATGTGCCATAGATATTAAGGATATAATTGGCATACAACCTCGACTTGCATGAGTAGGCATAACTTTTGGTTTGTGTAGATGTGGTGATGATAATCTTCACCGTAGCATTGTCGAGCGA
This sequence comes from Prevotella sp., assembly GCA_022782305.1. Classification (GTDB taxonomy): domain Bacteria; phylum Bacteroidota; class Bacteroidia; order Bacteroidales; family Bacteroidaceae; genus Prevotella. Next base: position 2,770 of record JALFPC010000002.1, read on the forward strand.
CTCAAGGCTGTATGGAGTGGTTGTATTAGTCCATGTGTTTGTTGTTCCGCTCTGCTGTAGAGGTATAACCACCGAGCCGCCTGTGCCGTTGAGAGTGCCATTGAGGCAAATATTCTCATAAACGGGCATTATCTCCACATTGACGCTTTTGGCGGTAGAAGGCAGGTCATAGATCTCTATCTTGCCAATCTTCATCACTCTACGGCTGAGCGATAGTGAGAGGGTGGCCGTTTCTCCATCGCTGATATTAAGGCTTTGGCTGGCAGTCATTAGGTCTGAATGCTCCTTTCCCTCCATGAGCGAGATTACAGTGGAAGGTTTGGCTTCGTCTGCCGTGGGCAAGTTATATCGGTCTGCCGTGGCACCTGCTATGGCATACACGTTATACATGCCATGGGCAAGCGAAAAGGATGGCACATCAGAAGTTTTCGACAGGGTTTGCAGCCCCACACATTTATCCTTGCTGTCAAAGACATACACGCTTATGGGATAACTCACGACGATATCGCCCGATAGTCCCTTGGCGGTCACCTTAAGAGTAGAAGTCCCTTGGGTATTGGATGTTGACTCCTGCCCACTTTCCTCTTCATAGTCACTTACTGCCTTTTCGCACGACGATACGCCAAAGGCCATTGTAAGTGCTGCCAACACGGCAAGCATAGATTGCTGCCATCTCATGATATTCTTGCGGTATATATATCCTTTTATATTCATCTTATTGGTAAGTAATTGCTAGAATAATTATAATCAGTCACAAAAATACGTCTTTTTTATTATTCTGCCAAGAATACGGCAAACTTTTTTGCCTGTTGCAATAAAAAAAGAGAATGCGTCAGTATAACATGACACATCCTCTTTTTATGTCTAACCTACAGAATGAACCTCGCAGATTATTCTGCAGCAGCCTCAGCGGGAGCCTCAGCAGTTTCAGCGGCGGCAGCAGCCTCTGCCTCTGCCTTAGCGGCAGCGGCGGCAGCCTTCTTGTCAGCCACCTTCTGAGCGATAGCCTCGTTGATCTTCTTCTCAGCCTCGAGTTCCAACTTGTAAGCATCAGCCTTAGCCTTCTTCTCCTGCTCGCGCACCTTGTCGAGGCCTTTCTGCTTGTCAGCCTTCCATGCGTCGAACTTGGTCTGTGCTGCAGCCTCGTCAAATGCACCCTTCTTGACACCTCCGCGGAGATGCTTCATCAGGTATACACCCTCTTTGCTGAGAATGCTACGTACAGTGTCTGTGGGCTGTGCACCAACCTCTACCCAATACAGGGCGCGGTCGAAATTCAAATCTACTGTGGCAGGATTGGTGTTAGGGTTGTAAGTACCAATCTTTTCAGTAAATTTACCATCACGTGGTGCTCTTGAGTCAGCGATGACGATACGATAGAAAGCGTATCCTTTGCGGCCACCGCGCTGCAATCTGATTTTTGTTGCCATTTTTCTTTAATGTTTTATTTGTTAGGTTTGAATTTATGCTGCCATCTCGTGACAGCGGGTGCAAAGGTAATGAAAATAAACGGATTAGACAACCTTTATCTCGAGAATAACCTCTGCAAGAATAAAGAATTAACGTTTTTTATTGTTTTGTCAATGTTACTCCCACTTTCATGCCTTTCACATTCTTGAGCAATGCAGATATAGCCTTGAGATTGCTGCTGTTTGAACTGCTGGTCATACCCTGCACGAGTGTCAGCAATTTTGTTGCGTCGGTAACCATCATCATCTGGTTGCCCTCCAATTGTGTAGTGATTTCCACGGTCTTTGGCTTGATGGTGCCGAAGGTGAGTTTGAGGGTGTTGTTGTCCACGCTCCACTTGCCTTTGATAGTTTTGGTTTTGATTGTTTCCACGAAGGTACCATCGCTGTTGAACACAAACTTTACTGCTCCCTTGGTCACACCATATTTGTTGAACACTGCCTGTATTTTCTTCTCCAGTTTCTGTGCTACTACCTTGCCACCGGCCTTGGTCAGATAATCTTCTGAATCGAAGAGAATGGCTGGTTCCGAATAGGTCCAGGTGCCTTCAATATTGCTTGCCGAGGCCTGTTTTTCTCCCGAGAAGATGGATGTAAGGGCTGTGGCAAGACTTTGGCCAGAATCATTACCAGATATGGCACCTGCGAGGGCACCTAAATCAAACTGTGCATTGGCATTGATGCCGCAAAGCATCATCGCTACGAGAGCGATGGAACGTAAAAAGTTTTTCTTCATAAATGGTTAATATTTATACTCGTTTTTATTTCGTTGTGCAAAATTATAGCAAATATCGCTGACTGCAAAACAAATCAAACGAAAAAACACCACAATACTAACTTTTTAACGTTAGTTGGGCAGTTTTTTTTTGCTCTATGCTTGTTTGTTTCTTTGTTTTTCATTACCTTTGCATGCATGAGACTCACCAAGACATCCATATCCATACTACTGCCGTCATACAACAATGACTGCAGGGAACTTGTCAGCAACCTCTGCGTGCAGGCTGAAGACATCAAAAACCAGGTGCCACTGTTTGCCTACGAGATTATACTCGCCGACGATGGGTCTACAGACAAGGATGTGGTGGAGGCCAACCGTAGCATAGGCAACATTCCCAACTGCCGGTTTATAGAGATGAACGAAAATATAGGCCGTTCGCGCATACGCAACAGGCTTGCACAGGAGGCCCGCTATGACTACCTTCTATATATGGACAGCGACATGATGCCTTACAGTGGTGCCTTTCTCAAGAGTTATGTCACATGCCACGGCAATGATGTGATAGACGGTGGAGTAATAGTGCCCAAATACCTAAACCGCATAATAAAAGGCAATCTCAGGCACTTGTATGAGAGGGCTGCCCAACCTCTGCACACGGCAGAGAAGCGTAGCGGCAATCCCTATCGCGATTTCCACACTGCAAATTTCTTAGTGAGGCGCGAAGTGATGCTGGCATTGCCCTTCGATGAGCGTTTTAGGTCTTACGGCTATGAAGATGTGCTGCTGGGCAAACGCTTAAAACAGGCTGGCATGGAGATAATGCATATAGACAATCCCGTGGCATTCGTGCATTTCGAGACCAACGACTCGTTTCTGAAGAAATCGGAATGTGCCATGTGCACCCTATATCAGTTTAGGGATGACCTCAGGGGATATTCAAACATGATTACAGCCACCGACGTGATAAACAGGGTGGTACCATTGTGCATATCGCGCTTTCTCTTCTGGCTGTCAGCACCGCTGCTTAGGGCCAACCTCAGGAGCAAGCAACCATCACTCAAAATCTTTGGCATGTATAAGATGGGATATTATCTCTCACTCTGCCACAAAAACAAATAACAAGCAGACAATACATTATTTTCAATATCACTAACCATATAACTAAAACAATTATCTACATGAAAAGATTTGCTTTTAAAATGTATCTCAAAAAGGGATGCGAGCGCGAATACGAGAAGAGACACGCAGCCATCTGGCCCGAACTCAAACAGATGATAAAAGACCAGGGCGTGAGCGACTACAGCATCTTCTGGGACAAGGATACCAACATACTCTTTGCAGTACAGAAATGCGACAAGGAAACCAATAGCCAGGACACCACAAACGTAGACCCTATCACACAGAAATGGTGGGATATGATGGCCGACATCATGGAGGTGAACCCCGACAATTCTCCTGTGTCGATACCATTGGAGGAACTCTTCCACATGGACTAAACAGTAATTTCTCTATATGGACTAAACATTAACTCCTCTATATGGACTAAACATTAACTCCTCCACATGGACTAAACAACACAGATATTATTCTGAAAAAACAAGAATGAAGTTACAGGAACGCTACGATAATATTATCAACTGGTTTCGCCGTGAGATGCCCACTGCCGACACCGAGTTGGAGTTTGGCAGTGTCTTTCAGTTGTTGGTGGCTGTGGTGCTGAGTGCCCAGTGCACCGACAAGCGCGTAAACATGGTTACCCGCGAACTCTTCAAGGCATTTCCCGATGCCTATGCACTTTGCAATGCCGACATCAATGAGGTATACGAATACATACGCAGTGTGTCATACCCCAATGCCAAGGCCAAGCATATCGTTGAGATGGCCCGCAAGATAGTGAGCGACTATGATGGTGAGGTGCCTGCCGATATGGATAAGTTGCTCACCCTGCCTGGTGTTGGCCGCAAGACTGCCAATGTGATCCAGGCGGTGGCTTTTGGCAAGTCAACGATGGCTGTAGACACCCATGTGTTTAGGGTCAGCCACCGCATAGGTTTGGTAACGAAATCTGCCACCACTCCTCTCAAGGTGGAGCAGCAGTTGGTAAAGCATATCTGTAGCGAAGATATTCCGAGGGCTCACCATTGGTTGCTGCTACACGGCAGGTATGTGTGCACGGCACGTTCGCCACATTGCGACAAGTGCGGCATCAGCCAATGGTGTGCCAAGAGGATATAAGGGTGTGTGCCAAGAGGATATAATGGTGTGTCTATCAATGTCCACCAAATAAAGATTATATCATTCTTTAACTGGTTTTCGTTCGTTTCCCTTTCTTAGCATCTTGCGATGAAAGGAGTCTTCAGCCTTTATCACCTTGAGCACCTTGCAAGGTGGTATGATGGTCATCATGCGCGAATGATAGGCCTGCTGCTGTTTCTTCAGTTCAATATCCAGTTTGTCGCGCTGTTTGATCTTGTCTCTGCATTCTCTGTCTGTCTGCGGACATGATTTGTCTATGACCTTCATCTGGTCGAATATCTTACGCTGCTTCTCAAGCATTTCCTTGTATACAGGCACAAAAGCTGCTGTTTCCTGCTGGGTCAACTTTGCCTCTCTAACTACATAGTTGACCATCTCTTGCCTGAATTTCTCAGGATTGAATTTTCGCTGCTGCGTTTTCTGTGCCATCACAGCCAACGATGTCAGCAGTATGATATTACAAAGTAGAAAAATCCTTTTCATATTTCAATGTATTTGGTTGTATCACTTATGGTGGGAGTGGCTACTCCTGATAGTAATCGTAGCTCAGATATGCATAGATATCTGAATTGTCCATCATGGCGAGGTCTGCCACCTCGTCAACGGTGGTTTCATGAGTTTCGGCATAGGTGGGCTCGTTTGTTTTCGTCCTACTGTCGGCAAGTTTCTGATTGTCGTTGCCACCCAAGAGCACAGTGAGCGATACCACGATCATCACAGCCACACATGCAGCAGCATAAATGACCCTTCGCAGCCTGACGCTTATTGTTCTGGTCTTGGTAGCGGCGGCATCCATCACAGGCTTGCCGTTGGCCATCACATTAGCCATCACACTATCAGTGAGATGGTCTAGATAATGGTCTGGCACCCTAAAGGGGTTGCCCTCCCCTATTTTATCTTTTATGATCTGCTCTTCGTTCATAATTACTCTCTTTTGTATTTATGATGCATAAAACAATAAAAGGTTTAATCTCTCGACTTGAAAAATTCGGTTATTTTTTTCACTGCAAGGTGATAGGAGGCCTTGAGAGCCCCTTCTGATGTGCCGAGCACCTGGCTCATCTCGCTGTATTTCATATTGTCGTAGTATTTCATGCAAAACACTTTTCGCTGCACTTCTGGCAGTGTGGCAATGGTTTCCTGCAGCAGAGCTTGTGCATCGTCGCCGTCGAAATATTCGTCGGCCATTAGCATGTTTGCCACTCCTGGTGTGTCGCTTTCAGAGCAGAAGGTGGAGTTGGCATGCTGTTTTTTGCGCATAAAGTCAAGGCTTTCGTTTATGGCTATGCGATAGAGCCATGTAGACAACTTGCAGTCGTGTCTGAAATTGTCAAGTGCGTTCCATGTCTTTAAAAACACGTTTTGAAGCACATCATTTGCATCATCATGCACGAGCACGATATGACGGATGTGCCAATACAGTTTTTCGCCGTATTGGTCTACCAAGATTCTGAATGCCTTCTGTCTTGTGGCTGGCGCATTCAGCATGTCGGCAAGTGTCTGCTCGTCAATATTGCTCATAATGTGTAGTCCTTGATGTTTTGCCAAACCAGTTTATCATAGCCATACACATCTGGCCAATGCTCCATGCCGCCTTTGCCGTCTGGATAGATGGTGAAATATACGATATAAAGGTTTACGGGTTTCTTCACTCCCAGTGTTTTCACAAGCGACAGCAATGGTTTGACTGCTGGTTTCTCTTCGCCTTCCTTCACGGTTTCATGCTTCTGTTTCCACTCTCTGAGATAGTTTTTGCCCTTAGCAGTCAGCGGAGCCAAGCCCATGGAAAGGCGCAGTTTATCCATAGTCCATTCATCGGTCTCTCCGAGCAGATATGATGCGAGGTCTAATGGTTTTGCCACTCTCACGCATCCGTGCGACACGCTTCTGGCTGCCCTGTTGAAGACTCCTGGATTGGATGTATCGTGCAAGTATACTGAGAAATTATTTGGAAATCTGAATATTATCCTACCGAGGGAGTTGCCAGGTCCTCCCTGCTGCACCACTCTATAGTTGCCGCTTGCGAGCATGGCAGACGATATATGAGTGGGCTCCATCTTCTTGCCCGTTGATTTCTCTATGATATCATATTTGTTGCGTGCGAAATAAGCCGAGTCGCCAGCCCTGTGTGCCACTTCTTTCTTGAGTATGCTCGATGGTATTACCCACACTGGGTTTACCTGCATATATTCAAACTCGCTGGCCAGCATGGGTGTTTTGGTTTTCATGCTACCCACTCCCACCTTCATGTCGAGAATAGAGTCGGGACCATAGGCATACAGATGATAAGCAGGAATGTTGACCACCACAAAGCGGTTGCCCGTGTCAGCATACTTGCTAAATCTCCATCTCAGGCGTTCCATGTTTACCAGTATCTTCTGTCGTGCCTCAGCACTGGTCTGCTCAGAGAGCATGCGGCAGAGCTGTCCATACATTTTGGTTGAGGGTCTTGCTTGCCTGAGATAAGAGCCTATGCTGTCTGGTGTTGCCTTTGCCATGGCCTCATGCATGAATGTGCTGTTGGGGCGCATGGTGGGCAGGTCATAGAGTGAGCGGTATCGTGTGCGTGCTGTTATCACCGAGTCACCGTTTACGGGATCTAAGCGGTTTAGATGGTAATGTGGATTGAAGAATCCAAACCTCTGTCCTGCCACATATAATATATATGCGCGCGAGAGTCGGTATTCTATTCTTGCCGCCACGAGGCACATGTTGTCATTGGAGTGTATATCAAGAGTACGCATGGCCTTGATATCCTTTTCTATCTCTGGCAGTTTGAAGCATTTGGGATTGATGCCCTCCTGCCCTGTATTTCTCAATATGTCAATGAGGCTATCAGCGGCTATGCTCACTCCATTGCGCGACACCCATATCATTGCTCCTCCATTGAGATAATATTTGCTCAGCAACTGATCTTCGGTTCGTTTGCCTGCCGCCAGGCACAATCTTTGGATTTCCTTGCTTACTGGCGAGGAAGAAACAACGAGGTTATCCTTATGAAACTTGGATATCCTGTCTAATGAGAATTCTTTGTTTGGGTTGGCTCTTTGCTTGTCGCATGATATTACGGCCACAAGCATTATGAGCAGACATATTATTGTTTGAGTGATATTTTTCTTACCACTGTACCCACTTGCAATATATAGCACCCTTTAGGCAGATTGAGTTCAACACGCTGTGACGGACTCTCAATTTTTATAGTAGCCAATAGTCTGCCTGTGAGCGATACCACCTTGAGGGTCATACCCTGTGCTCCGCTCACCTCCACAGACGAATTGTGCACGGCAATGCTTATCTCCTTGCCGTCTGCTTTCATCTGTGCAGACACTTGGTCTCCCTCAGCGGCGTGCATTGCGCATGGCATGCCGAAAGAAGTCATGAGGGCTACAAGTGATAATATAAGTAGTTTTTTCGTCATAGAGTCAAATATTTGATTGTGCAAATATAGGCATTTTGCTGCATACTGCCAAACATTTCGGTCATTATTTGCAATATTAAGCCAATATTTTCGTTGTCACACCTGAATTTTCATCATTTCATTTGAGAGAATGGTATTTTCAAACACTTCTTTGGCCTGGTCGAGCAACTTTTCTTCGCACTCTATTCTCGACGAATAATGGCCGAGCACCAGTGTGCCCACTCCAGCATCTCGCGCCACCATGGCAGCCTGTTTGGCAGTGGAATGCATATATTTGTCGGCCATGTTTTCATACTCTGTACTGTATGTGCTCTCGTGATATAGGGTGGTCACCCCCCTCAGGCTTTCATGCAGCAGTGGCATATATGCGGTATCGCTGCAGTAGGCATAGGCTCGCGGGGGATTGGCAGGTGTCACCAGTTTAGAGTTGGCTATCACCTCACCGTCGTCCATCACCCAGTCTTTGCCATTCTTGATATTGTTTATTTCTGATACGGGTATGCCATACATGTCTATCATATCCCTGCGGATATGTGGCAGCAGGGGTTTCTCTCTAAACACATAGCCGCAGCAGGGCATGCGGTGTGCGAGGGGCACAGCAGTAACCGTGAGGCTACGGTCCTCATACACCACATTTTCCTTGGTGGTATCCACGGCATGAAAGACCACCTCATATTCGAGATGCTGGCAGAACACCTGCAACTGCATGTCGAGCACAGGTTTGAGTCCTATGGGTGCAAACACATGTAGCGGTGCTGTGCGCCCCAGCAGCCCGAAGGTGGAGATGAGTCCGATGAGCCCGAAGCAATGGTCGCCATGAATATGCGAGATAAACACATGCCCGAGTTTGCCAAACCTCACCTTGGCCTTGCGCAACTGCTGCTGTGTGCCTTCGGCGCAGTCGATGAGAAAGAGTTTATCTCTCACCTCAACGAGTTGTGCCGATGCCTGGTGCTTCATTGTTGGCAGTGCGCTGCCGCATCCAAGAATGACTACATTAAATGATTCCATATCACTGAATAATCGCCTTACGTGAATACATGAATGTATCTTCTTGATTGCAGAATACGAGCGAGTCGGCATCCAGGCGCACCATGTCATAATACTCTGTTTCGTCTATCTCACTGCCGCCTTCGCGCATAGACACCACTTCGAGTTGTCCGTTGAAGATCTTCCACGACTTATATATTATCGACATTTGGTTTATGCTCTCCATAATGCCGCCGTCCTTGATGCTGAATCCCACTTCTGAACTACCGTCTATGGGGTCTGGCATTATCCAGTTGCCAAGCAGTGTCGACTCGTTTATCATCACTTTGGCTTCTGTCTTGTCATCGTTGGGCATCACGGCTATTCTGTCGCCGGCCACATATTCTCCAAACACTTTACCCTTTTCGCGTGTATCGTGCAGGGCTATATACAGGGTGTCGCCATTGTCGGTGATAAACTGCAGGGTGTTCATGGCCGACCCGTCACCGCAGATGCCAAAGAGGGTTTTGTTCTGTTTGCCCTCCACTGTGGCCGAATCGGCAAGATATGTGGGTCCCTGTGCTTTCTGCTTGTTGTCGCAACCTATCACCATGGCCATGGTCATCATAACCGTTGCCACTGCTATGTGTCTTGCAAAATGTCTTGTTTTCATATCGTTCTGCTTCTTGGATTGTTTAAAATAATATCATGCCTGGTTTTTCTCCATTCTCTTGGCCTCATTCCACAACTGGTCCATTTCGCCGAGGGTCATATCCTTGAGATTGCGCCCCTGTGTCCTACTACTCTGCTCAATATAGTTGAACCGGCGAATAAACTTGGCATTGGCATTTTCGAGTGCTGTATCGGGATTGAGATGATAGAGTCTGGCAGCATTCACCACGCTAAAGAGGAAATCACCCAGTTCCTCCTGCGAGCGCTGCTTGTCTTCGCATTTCAGTTCGGCTTCCAGTTCGTCCATCTCCTCTCTCACCTTCTTCCACACATCCTGCTTGTCTTCCCAGTCGAACCCCACATTGCGGGCCTTATCCTGCACTCTGTAGGCTTTGATGAGCGATGGCAACGCCTGTGGCACACCTGCCAACACGCTTTTGTTGCCGTCTTTCTCCTTTAGTTTGATCTGCTCCCAGTTTTCTATCACCTGCTGTGCGGTCTTGGCTTCCACACTGTCTGCCTCACCATCAGCGCCGTATGGCAGAGGTTTTGGTTTCGGTGCTCCCACCTGCGAGGGATGATAGATATGTGGATGGCGGAATATCAGTTTGTCGGTCAGTTTGCTGCACACATCGCCCATGTCGAAATCACCTTGCTCGCTGGCAATCTTGGCATAAAAGCAGACATGCAGCAGCACGTCGCCCAATTCCTTGCATATATTGGGCAAGTCATTGTGTAGCAGGGCGTCACACAGTTCGTATGTCTCTTCGATGGTGTTTGGTCGAAGCGACTCAAATGTCTGCTTCTTGTCCCACGGGCATTTGGCCCTCAACTGGTCCAATACATCTAGCAACCTGCCAAATGCTTCCATCTGTTGTTGTCTGTTATGCATCGTTATTCTTGCTATTTGGTATTATTATTGCGCAAAAGTAATAAATTAATTGGCAAAAGTAATCATTTTCCATGGAAAATTAGTAATTTTGCAGCGTTTTTATTAAAGAAATCATATAAAACCGAATAACATCATGGAATTAGCAAGCAAATATGACCCACAAGCAGTGGAGTCTAAATGGTATCAGTATTGGCTCGACCACAAGCTCTTCAGCAGCAAACCCGACGGACGACAGCCATACACAATAGTCATTCCGCCACCCAACGTGACCGGTGTGTTACACATGGGGCACATGCTCAACAACACCATTCAGGACATACTGGTGAGAAGGGCAAGAATGAAGGGCATGAACGCATGCTGGGTGCCAGGCACTGACCATGCTTCTATTGCTACCGAAGCCAAAGTGGTCAAGAGGCTTGCTGAACAGGGCATAAAGAAACACGACCTCAGCCGCGAAGATTTTCTCAAGCATGCATGGGACTGGACCAATGAGCATGGCGGCATAATACTCAAGCAGTTGAGAAGGCTCGGAGCGTCTTGCGATTGGGACCGCACCGCTTTTACCATGGACGACACACGCTCGGAAAGCGTTATAAAGGTGTTTGTTGACCTTTACAACAAAGGACTTATCTACCGCGGACTGCGCATGGTCAACTGGGATCCGAAGGCACAGACTGCCCTGAGCAACGAAGAGGTGGTATACAAGGATGAGCACTCAAAACTCTATAATCTCAAATATTATGTGGCTCCAGAGTGCGACTGCTCCGACATCAAAGAAGAAGAGGGCAACATCATACACAAGGATGAAAAAGGTTATTATGCCGTGGTGGCCACCACACGCCCCGAAACAATCATGGGCGACACCGCCATGTGCATAAACCCCAAAGACCCCAAAAACCAATGGCTCAGAGGAAAGAAGGTTATAGTGCCTCTCGTGGGCAGAGTAATACCAGTAATAGAAGATAGGTATGTAGATATAGAGTTCGGTACAGGATGCCTCAAGGTTACACCTGCTCATGATACCAACGACTATATGCTGGGCAAAACTCACAACCTCGAAACCATCGACATCTTCAATGCCGATGCAACCATATCCAACCAGTCGCCACTGTATGTGGGCATGGACAGGTTTGAATGCCGCAAGCAGATTGTGGTAGACCTGGCCAATGCCGGACTCATGGAGAAAGTAGAGGACTATAACAATAAGGTGGGATATTCTGAACGCAACCCCGACACGGTCATCGAACCAAGGCTCTCTCTGCAGTGGTTTCTGCGCATGCAGCACTTTGCCGACATAGCACTGCCACCCGTGGTCAACGGCGAGATGAACTTCTATCCAGCCAAATACAAGACCACTTACAAAAACTGGCTCGAGAATATTCAGGACTGGTGCATATCGCGTCAACTCTGGTGGGGACACCGCATACCAGCCTACTACTATGGCGATGAAAAATTCGTAGTGGCAGAAACTGCCGACGAGGCTCTCATACTGGCACGAAAGGAGAGCGGCAACGACAACCTGCAAATCAGCGACCTTAAACAGGACGACGATGCCCTCGACACATGGTTCTCGTCATGGCTCTGGCCTATCTCCCTCTTCGATGGCATACGCAATCCAGGCAACGAGGAAATCAACTACTACTACCCCACCAGCGACCTGGTTACAGCCCCCGACATCATCTTCTTCTGGGTGGCACGCATGATCATGGCTGGCGAAGAGTATATGGGCACGTTCCCATTCAAGAATGTATACTTTACAGGTATCGTGCGCGACAAACTGGGACGCAAGATGTCTAAGAGTTTGGGCAACTCTCCCGACCCTATCGAACTCATCGAAAAATTCGGTGCCGATGGTGTGCGCATGGGCATGATGCTCTCTGCCCCAGCAGGCAACGACATTCTCTTCGACGAGGCTCTCTGCGAGCAGGGACGCAATTTCAACAATAAGATATGGAACGCATTCCGACTGGTTAAGGGCTGGACTGTGGCCGACATAGAGCAGCCCGAGTCAAGCCGCATAGCCACAAGATGGTTTGAGGCCAAACTGCGCCAGACCAATGCCGAAATAGACGATCTCTTTGGCAAATACCGCATCAGCGAGGCCCTCATGGCCGTTTACCGTCTCTTCTGGGATGAATTCTCAAGTTGGTATCTCGAGATGGTCAAGCCTGCCTATGGCAGCCCCATCGACCGTGCTTCTTACGATGCCACACTCTCGTTCTTCAATCAGTTGCTCAAGATGCTCCATCCATTCATGCCTTTCATCACAGAGGAACTATGGCAGCATCTCTACGACCGTCAGGAGGGCGAGTCTATCATGACACAGGTTATCGACATTGCTGTTCCTAATGCTGAGGATATAGCACTGGCAGCCAGCATAGAGGGAGTAAAGCAAGTGGTGAGCGGTGTGCGCACCATACGCAACCAGAAGAATATCTCTCCCAAGGAGTCACTTACCCTGCAAGCCGTTTCTGCCGATGCCTATGCCGACTTTGCATCCGTAATCACCAAGATGGCCAACGTGGACGCCATTGAGGTGGTAACAGAGAAGGATGCCACCTCGGCATCATTCATGGTGGGCACCAATGAGTATGCAGTGCCTTTGGGCAGCATGATAGACATAGAGGCAGAGCGTGCCAAGATAGAGCAGCAACTCAAGCATCTCGAAGGTTTCCTGGATGGCATCAAGAAGAAACTCTCAAATGAGAAGTTTGTGGCCAACGCTCCCGAAGCCGTAGTTGCACTGGAGCGCAAGAAGCAGAGCGACAGCGAAGAAAAGATTGCCACGCTCAAGGAGGCTCTTGAAAAACTGGGATAACTATATATTGTTTGTTACGGATAACCGGATAACAAAGCAAATCATCATACATGGGGGTGTGTCTAATAATTCAGGCACGCCCTCATTAGTTATATCAAATAAAGATAATTCTGTTATGCTGCTATGCTTCAGTTGCAGCATTGCAGAGTTTTTGCTTATCAAATCAAATATCAGCAAAAATGGCGCTCTCACTACAACTGCTGTGACATCACAAAAAAGATAACTGTTATTGCATCACAAGAACAACTGTTATTGCATCACAAGAATAACTATTATTGCATCACAAGAATAACTGTTATAACATCACAAGAACAACTGTTATAACAGCACAAGAATAACTGTTATAACAGCATAAGAATAACTGTTATAACAGCACAAGTATAACTATTGTTCCGAGTTATCAACAATTATAATCTGAAGAGGGTGTGACAGTTTCGTCTGCCACACCCTCTTGTATTATTACACGGTCGCTCCTACTTGTATTATTTCACAGCCGCCCCCACTTGTTCGGCAATGGCTTTCATGCCCTTTATGGATGGATGACCATTAATCTTGTCTACATCGTGGAGTTCAATCATCGGTATGCCGTAATGATTGCAGATGGTGCGACAAGAGGTGGTGATGGTCTCGGTCAAATCGCAGTTCATGATGAAATAGATGTCTACATTCGGATACCGCTTTTTGAGACCGTCGCACATGGCAGCCATGGCAGGGCGGAATGAATACAGGTCTTTTTTTGTCCAGTCTGAATATTTGTAGTCACCTATTGGCGACTTGGCCCAACAGTCGTTTGTGGCACCAAACACGAGTATAATGTCAGGCGAACCGAGGTATCTCAATCGGTTGTGAAAAGAGCGGTTCTGATAGTCTTCTTTGCGATAACCTGTGTAACAGATGGTGGAACCAGAGAATGAATTGTTGCACTCCAGTTTCCATCCTTTCTCTTTCAACAGCATGTGCCACCATGTCTGCTCCACATCAGTGACATCGGTTTTTTTCTGCTTGCCCTGGAAATACCATACAGCATTGGTGTCGCATGAAAGATAGTTCTCAAAGGTGCTGTAAGAGTCGCCAAAGATGGCCACACTCTTCTTGCACTGTGCGTTGGCACCCATGGCAATGAGCATCAGGAGTGCCGAAAGAATTAGATTGCACTTTGCGTTCATAGATAGTATTGTTTTATTTGATTTTTGGTTTCAGTTCATCTGGCGAGTCCTTGGTATACATGTCTACCTTGGCAGCCTGCTTGGTGAAGAAATGAGATATTGTTTCTGCCGTGAGCGACATCTGTGGCTGAAAATCATTGCTGGTCATATAGGCGAGCAATGCCTGCCGCATCTGGCGTGCCACATGGCGACGTGAGAGATGGTTTGTCACATCCATGGTGGTGATGAGCACCCTACCCTTCATACATCGGGCCTCCACCAGCATGCCCAACTTGCGGCTAACATGCCATGTGTCTATAGGCTGGATGGGCGACTGATAATAGTCGGGCAACTCGCATAGGTTGATGACCTGCGCACGGTTGAGCAGTTCCCACCAGTTGATGTTTGCCCAATCGTCTGTGGGGAATTGCTTGAAGAGCGGATGACTATTGTCTATCACCGCTCCCGTGGTGTGTGGCGGCCTCATCTTAAACCAACTGGTGTTCCAGAATATGGGCAGATAATGCTGCACCACATCGCTACCTAGTGTTACCTTGCCTGCTGCCGTGATAAGCACATCACCTCCCTTGCTCAGCACCTCTATAGCCTTGGTATCCAGGCTGTCGGTGATATAGATGGCATTGGCAGCGGCAGGAGTGATTTGCTCTGTGGGATATACCCAGAAATCCCATTGGTTTGCACCTGTTATGGTCTGCTGCTCATCGTCGGTACCCATTATGTCAACCTCCAATGTATACTTGGCTGGTGCGGCAAAACATTTAAGGTCGGCAGTCACTATGCCCAGCATGTTATCCTTGCCCAAGGCCACATTGCCCACATCAAAACGCCCTGCAGCCACATTCTTGCCAGAGGCAGATATTATTTTATATGATGCCTGAATATTGGTTAGACCTGAGCGGCATGCGTTATAAGCCTCTATGTCTACGCATAAAGAATCGCTGTTGGTATAAACGAATCGCGGAAAGAGAGCCAGTGGCACGAGTGGCGAGCAGAACTGCCTAAACAGAGTGCTGTCGCAATACCCCTTCTCTTTCCAGAACACGTTGAGCAGGCCAACCATAGCCGACCCCTGCCCGCTATAGTCGTTGAGTCCAAGGAGTTGGAAGCCTGAATAGTCGCGGGTTCGCAGGTTGCGCTCTATCTCATACTTGTATGCAAGAGTTTGCAGTCGGCCACTTGCCATGAGGAATGGTCGCGCCATTGAAGCCATGCCATTGGTCTTGAGCAGGTCTTCAAAGATGTCCATATTACCGGCCTTGTAAGCACCTGTATACTGGTTTCGCTCCGACAGGTCGGGGAATGCGCACCACTGACCTTGCTCATGAGCAATGATGGGACTATTGTTTACGATTCTCACAGTGCCATCGGCAAGGGTATCGGAGGCGAGCATACGATCTGGCACTCCCTTGGTTTTGAAATTGCGAGGCAAGAGGAGTTGCTCGTAATAATCATCTGCCGACTGCGGTTGGCTGCGGTTCCATTCGAGTCCGCGTGCGCCACCTTTCACATGATAGTCGCTGTTTACATCCCATGCCCATCCGCCGCCTACAGAAGCACCGCAATAGAGGCGTCTGTTGTCGCCCGTAGCATGCCAATAGTCAACAAACTCTCGGCACCATGTCACCCAATCGCCGGCAGGCTCATTGCCCGCTGCCATCATGCAAAACGAAGGATGATTGCCATACTCCCTCACCATGCGCTCGGTCTCTTCAAGCAGGTAGCGGTCTATGGTCATGCCCCTCTTGAGTCTGACACCATGATTGGGCCATGATGGTCCCTCGGGCTGCAGGTAAATACCTATCTTGTCGGCGGCATCAAAGGCTGCCTCTGGAGGGCAATAGGAGTGAAATCTCACATGATTGATGCCATATTGTCGGCATTTCTCAAAGATCTCTGTCCATTGCTTCTCGTCGGTAGGAGGATATCCTGTGAGTGGGAAGCAGCAGTTATCTACGGTGCCTCTCACCCACATCGGTCTGCCGTTTATATACATCTGTCGCCCCTTTACCGTTATCTCTCTCATTCCGAAGGTGGTGGTCAGGGTGTCGCCATTGAGCACGCTCTTGAGGCAATAGAGATTGGGCGAAAATTCATCCCACAACTTGATATCATCGCCAAGAGGGATTATAGTGGTATAGCGTCCGCGTTTATTTCTTGTGAGCGAGAGTTTGCAGAACTTCTGTCCCGCTGCTGATGCCATCACCGTGCATCGCTCTCCGGCACCATCTATTTCATATTCCACCCTGATGCTCTTGTCATGTATGTCTGGATAGACCTGCACATTGGAGATGAAAACAGATGGTTTGAGCAGCAGTCTGATATCTCCGGCTATGCCGTTCCAGTTGCCCTGTGTTTGGTCTGTCACGCTGTGAGAGTCTTGCCCCACGCACACATTCTCTATACCATTATATATATCGATGTCAATATCATTGTTGCGGCCCGGTTTGGCATATTGAGTAATCTCAAACACATGAGGCACCGAGAGTGTGGAATCCTTGCCCACACGCTGTCCGTTGACCATCACGGTGGTTTCTATGTGCGGTCGCTCCAGCGAGATGAAGATGCGCCCTTTCTTCCATTTCTTTGGAATGAAAATGGTGCGTCCATATCGTGCATGCCCCGTGTAATGCCTATTAGGGGTGAGAAAGAAGGGAAACTTGCACTGCCCATCCCTACGATATTTCTCCATGTATGGATTGAAATAGAAAGAGGAGTCATAGAGGCTGCCTATCCACTGTGTGCGGATGGTCACCTCGTTGCCCTTTTCATTGGTAAGCATAGAGCCTGGCAGTGTTATGGTATCATCATAGTCTTTATGGCTACCGGTGGTAAATCGCCATTGTCCCTTGAGGTCAATACTCTGGGCTGCAAGGGGTAGGAGCGACGGGGCAGCGACGATAGTTACCGCCGCTACCACAATATATCTGGATATATATGAGAATATTTTCATATCTTATAGTTGTCAAAAAGATTATTGCACCAGACTGATTTTCTGCACCTTATGCCCTACTCCATCACCGCACCCATATACGGGCATGTTTTTCTGCAGAGGCAGAATGCGCAATTGCAGGTGGTCTGTCTTGATGCCGAGATAATCGAGTCGCCAGAGTCCGAAGAGCATGGGGCGCCCATAATAGAAATTGTCGGCCACGAGGGTGTCGCCGGCATACAGTCGAGCACAATCGCCCATATAGTCGATCTTGAGCATGGTTTTGGCAGAAGCATCAAGAGAGTCGGGCAACATGATGTCGTATACGGCGGCATTGTTGAAGTCGCTGTCTGATGGTGACTCTGCCACTTTCTGGCAACCGATCGTTATGGTGCGCAGTGGACCCTCGTCTGCCACTTTCTTTATCTCCAGAGTGGCCACCTCCTTGTTGAAGGCATCATTGCCCGTATAGAAAAGACGCTGTGCCTGCTCGTCGGTGAGCAGATATATATTTCCATAAACGGGTTTGTCTGTACCCTTGGCTTTCACGTTGCGTAGAGTCTTGCCCCCTGTCAGTGCAATCTCTGTGGCTATGCCCTTTATTTGCTGCAGATATATCTTGCCGTCGCGCTTGGCTATGAGTTGTGCGGTGGCATATCTTATGCCATCGATGTTTACGGGAAAGATGCATATTGTGGATGCTGGGATAGTAATGGGTTTGGCAGGGAACTGCACTCCGCACACATCGAAGCGGATATTTTTCTTGTCGCCGATATTCTGTAGGCGCTCATAGTTGTTTACAAATACAAAGGCGCTGTTGCCCTGGCTGCGATACGACCATCTGAGTTGCTTGTCTTCGCCCTTTTTGAGGTCCTGTGGAGCAGGGAAAGAGGCATTCATGTCTGCCAGCATTTCGCCATAGTCTTGCATAAAGAGATGTAGTTTGCGTAGTGCGAAATATTGCGGATAGAATTGTCCGAACTCCCCTATGGGAGCCTGGAAGTCATAGTTTTTCTCTGGCATATCATTATAGTTGGTAGCCTTTGTGCGCTGGTTTTCATTCAGCGGATGCAGATAGCCGTCGGGATTTGTACCACCGTGATACATATAATATCCCAGTAGGTTGCTACCGCTTCCGAGTTTAACCACTGCCATTGAATAGGTGTCGGCGGTGGTTATGAATGGTCGGCGGTGATAGGCTGTGGCCATGCCTCCTCCGAGTTCGCAAGTGAAATATGGATATCTGTCTTCATCTTTCATTTTCTGTTCGCGCTGCTCTCCGAGTTGTTCGGTGGCGATGGCTGTAGAACTGCGGAATTGTTTAAAATTGAATGCCTTATAATAGTTGCCCACTGTTGGTTGTAGGCTTCTGTCCCAGAATCCGTCGGCATAGTCGCCATACAGTGGCAGCATCTCGCCAAAGGGAACGGGTGTGCGCAGTTCTGGCCATCCAGTACGTGTATAG
>JALFPC010000039.1 GCA_022782305.1 Prevotella sp.
CAAAACTGCGTGATAAAGTATAGAACCACTACGGTATATAGGTGCAAAAGATTACAGCGGCTATCAACTCCAGTATGAAGTGATAGTCGCTGTAACTATAGTATATAGGTAATACTACCTGTGGTTTATCGAATGCTTACGACTCAGAAGAACCAGAAGAAATATTGCACATAGTGTCCGAGGAAGGTTCCATCGTATTCCTTGTACCGCTCCCGAACCCTCTTGCGTTCATCATAGAACATTTCATTGACCTCACGGATATGCTTCTGTATTTGACCTGTCATCCACTGGTGTTCCTTGTAAAACATATCTTGAATCCTCTTCCAATCAGCATCATCGACCTTGACCGAAACCTGCAACTTGGTTGGGGCTTCCTTCAGCACATTATCGATGTTCTTGTTGATGGTATCTACCTTACCGCTGATAGTGCCAACGGCAATGCCAAGGGCAGTCTGGGCTAAATTGTACTTACGGATGGCAGACTCCAGTTGAAGAGTAGCATTGACCCAAGACACCTACAGATACTCCACTGCGAAAATTCTTAAGAACTAAGGATAATTCAATTCTTGACCAAGATATAGTCTATCCTGCTCAGATAGTTCAAGATCGCATAAAGCATGTGCCACAAGGTGGCAACTGGCAAAATGTGCCAACTGAATTGTGGTTTGACCACAAGACACAGTCTTTGCATACCAAATTAAATAAGAATAACAGCAGTAAATAATAATCTAAATATAGGGTTATGTCAGCATATAATGTGCTGTCATATTTGATATTTCACTTTCGGTGGGGACTATTAATTCATACAAAAAAGATGTGCCTAATTAGACACATCTTTTAATATTTATCAGCGGTGCGTACGGGACTCGAACCCGTGACCTCCTGCGTGACAGGCAGGCATTCTAACCAGGCTGAACTAACGCACCCCACTTTGTGCGCTTATGAGAAAACCAGCGGTGCGTACGGGACTCGAACCCGTGACCTCCTGCGTGACAGGCAGGCATTCTAACCAGGCTGAACTAACGCACCAATGGTCTGTTGCTCATTTGCGGGTGCAAAGGTAACACTTTTATTTGTATCTACAAAATTTTTCAATAGATTTTTTAGAGAAATATTCATAATAACAAGAAAAATAGTATATCCGCTGCATTTTACCTTTTAAATAATTGGCGTTTTGAATAAAAAACATTATATTTGCATGCTATTATGCACATTGACATGACAATAAAAGAAGATTATAAGGAACCGCTCAGATTTATAGTGACCGGAATAGTGGCCACGGCTATGCATTATGCCATCTATTGGATGCTGATTGGGTATATCGGCATATCTCTGGCATGGTCCATAGGATATATCATCAGTTTCGTGGCCAACTATCTCATGACCACCTTCTTTACATTCAAAGTGAAACCCGGTATGAAAAAAGCTGGCGGGTTTGCTTTCAGTCATGTTATCAACTGGGCACTGCAAACAGGATGTCTAAACTTCTTCGTGTTTATTGGCATCGACAAGGTGTGGGCACCAATACCCGTGTATGCAGTATGCGTGCCCATCAATTTCATGTTAGTCAGATTCTTTATGAAAAGAGGTGAATGACAGACAAGAACAACACAAGTGGCTAACATCAGTGAACCGATTACTGCAAACATTATATTATTACGATATAATATTATATGAACGACAGACTGAGAGACAAGATAGGAAATATGAGACAACTGAAAAGCTGGCTCTATGGCATGATCATGAACGACTGCGAGGCTCGACCACGATGGTGGGTGAGACTACTGGCTCCCCTTTATCAGAAAAGGGCGTGGAGCAGCAAGATATACCATAGCGTTAGAATGGACACCCCACCCTTTCGGCTTTTCTCCATAGGCAAAAAGAGCGTGGTGGAATCATGGTGTTGCATAAACAATGCCGTGGGCAATGTGACCATAGGTAACAATAGTCGCATCGGACTACATTCCACCGTCATAGGTCCTGTTAGCATAGGCAATCATGTAATTGTGGCACAAGGGGTTGTGATAAGCGGACTGAACCACGGATTTGACAACCCCGAAACAACCTTCGACCAACAGACCGTGACCACAGCACTTATCACCATAGAAGATGATGTATGGATAGGCGCCAACGCTGTGATTACAAGCGGTGTGAACATAGGGCACCACAGCATCATTGCGGCAGGAGCAGTGGTAACCAAGGATGTGGCACCATATACAATGGTTGGAGGTGTGCCCGCCAAGACCATTAAGAACCTAAAACATTGACAACATATAATCAAGATTTTATCATGAGGATAGGTATAGAAGCACAGAGAGTGTTTAGAAAAAACAAACATGGCATGGATTATGTGGTGCTCGAAGAAATAAAGAGACTACAAAACATGGACCACAACAACGAGTATTACATATTCGTGAAACCCGGCGACGACGTATGCCTCAAGGATACGGACAATTTCCATATCATCACACTCAAATGCCCATCATATCCGCTGTGGGAACAGATTGCACTGCCTTTGGCAGCAAGAAAGCTGAAACTCGACATTCTGCATTGCACCAGCAATACTGCGCCCATCTTCTGCCCTACACCATTCGTGCTAACACTGCACGACATCATCTTCCTCGAAAAACGTACACAGACTAACCTATCGTTATATCAAAACATGGGATGGTATTACAGGAAATGGGTGGTGCCGATGATTCTCAACAAATGCAACAGAATCATTACTGTGTCTGACTTTGAAAGAAACAACATACTAAACAAACTAAACATACAAGCAGACAAACTAAAGATGATATACAACGGTGTGAACGACTGGTTTACTCCTGAGGCTATCAACGACACGGCATACACCCAATATATTGACGAATCAGGATATTTCTTCTTCCTTGGCAATACAGACCCAAAGAAGAACACCGAGGGAACACTGATTGCCTACTCTAATTATCTAAAAGAATCAACAGTCAAACGCCCGTTGCTCGTGGCAGACCTCGACAAGGATAGAGCCAATAAGATAATAGCACAGCACCATCTTGACAATATTGCAGGCCATATCATCCTGCCGGGATATATTAACAATGCCCACCTGCCCAGCATATATGCACATGCCTATACGTTTATCTACACGTCATACCGAGAGAGTTTCGGCATTCCACTGCTCGAGGCCATGGCATCTGGAACTCCCGTCATAACCAGCAATACATCATCCATGCCTGAAATAGCTGCAGAGGCTGCTCTATTCTCAAACCCACACGATCCAAAAACGATAACAGAAGCGATGATAAGAATAGAAAGAGAGAAGACACTGCACCAGACGCTCAGTGAGGCAGGAAAACAGAGGGCACAACACTTTTCATGGACAAATACAGCCCAACAACTGCTGCAACTGTATGAAAGTATCTGAAACACAACCTTTTTATTTGGAGAAATGAATAATTATTTGTAACTTTGCACCCGTTTTGCAACATTACGCAAATAAACATTAATACAATTGGGTAAAAAGTTATAAAGACAATATATTTACAGAAATGATCACAGTCACAAATCTCGCAATCCAATTCGGGAAAAAGGTTCTCTACAAGGATGTGAACCTCAAATTTACTAATGGTAACATATACGGAGTGATTGGTGCCAATGGTGCCGGCAAGTCCACATTGCTCAGGGCAATAAGCGGCGAACTCGAACCAAATAAGGGGTCAGTGGAACTCGGACCGGGCGAACGACTCTCGGTGCTGGAGCAGGACCACTTCAAATATGATGAATACAGCGTGAGAGACACCGTACTGATGGGACACCAGCCTCTATGGCAAAACATGAAGGAGAGAGAGGCTCTCTATATGAAACCCGACTTCAATGAGGAAGACGGCATCAGAGTGGCAGAACTCGAAGACAAGTTCGCACAGATGGACGGATGGAACGCCGAAAGCGACGCTGACCAAATGCTCACTAACCTGGGTATCAAGGACGACAGACACGACAAGATGATGAGCGAACTGTCAAACAACGAGAAAGTGAGAGTGATGCTGGCAAAGGCATTGTTTGGAAACCCCGACAACCTGCTGCTCGACGAGCCTACCAACGACCTCGACCTTGACACCGTGATGTGGCTCGAGGAATATCTCAGCAATATTGAACAAACTGTGCTCGTGGTGAGCCACGACCGACATTTCCTCGATGCTGTGAGCACTCAAACCGTGGATATAGACTTCGGCAAGGTAACAGTATTCTCAGGCAACTATTCATTCTGGTATGAGAGTTCACAGCTCGCCCTGCGCCAAGCACAAAACCAAAGACAGAAAGCTGAAGAGAAGCGAAAGGAACTGGAAGAGTTCATCCGCAGATTCTCTGCAAATGTGGCAAAGAGCAAGCAGACAACAAGCCGAAAGAAAATGCTCGAAAAACTCAACGTGGAAGAAATCAGACCTTCATCACGCAAATATCCTGGCATCATATTCCAAATGGAAAGGGAACCGGGCAACCAAATCCTTGAAGTCAACGACCTTAAGGCTGTGGATGCAGATGGCACCGTGCTCTTTGACAAAGTAAACTTCACCATCGAGAAGGGACAGAAAACTGTGTTCCTGAGCCATAACCCCAAGGCCATGACAGCCCTGTTTGAAATCATCAACGGCAACAGACAGGCCGACGCAGGCGATTATAAATGGGGAGTGACCATCACCACAGCTTACCTACCATTGGACAATACAGAGTTTTTCAATTCTGAACTCAACCTTGTGGATTGGCTCAGCCAGTTTGGCAAGGGCAATGAGGTACAGATGAAAAGTTTCCTCGGTCGTATGCTCTTCAAAGACGAAGACGTGATGAAGAAGGTAAACGTGCTCAGCGGTGGTGAAAAAATGAGATGCATGATTGCACGCATGCAAATGAAAAACGCCAACTGCCTTATACTCGACACACCTACCAACCACCTCGACCTGGAGAGCATTCAGGCGTTCAACAACAATCTCGTGGGTTTCAAGGGCAACATCCTCTTCTCAAGCCACGACCATGAGTTCATACAAACCGTGGCAGACAGAATAATAGAACTGACTCCTAACGGCACCATAGACAAACTCATGGAGTATGACCAGTATATATATGATGAGGACATAAAAGAACAAAAAGCAAAAATGTACAACTAATTTGCCACAAAAGGCACGGTTTTTGCATCTCCAACAATGTTACAATATCATAGTTGTGACAAAGTGACAGCGAAAACATTTTTATACTGAAAATCATGAAACAGGAAGAAATAGAAAAGGAAGAAATAAACAACGAAGAAGTAAAAACAGAGGATGCCTGCAACAATAATGTCGACAATACAGAACAAAACAATGCCGACACTGTGGAAGGCAACCAGGAGCAGGACAACGAAGACCCACTCGAGGCTGCCAACAAGCAGATAGAGGAACTCAAAGACAAATATCTGCGCACCATGGCGGAGTTTGACAACTACCGCAAGCGCACACTCAAAGAGAAAACCGAACTTATTCTCAACGGAGGAGAAAAGGCTGTAACTGCCATATTGCCAATTATTGACGATATGGAAAGAGCCATTGCCAACGGACTAAAGAGTGATGACCCACAAGTGCTCAAAGAGGGTATGGAACTGATATTCCAAAAATTCATCAAAACACTTGAGACACTGGGAGTCAAGAGAATAGAGACACAAGATGTCGACTTCAATACTGATGAGCACGAGGCTATTGCTATGGTGCCTGGCATGGGAGACGACAAAAAGGGCAAGGTGCTCGACTGCGTGCAGACCGGTTATAAAATGAACGACAAAGTGATTCGCCACGCCAAAGTGGCAGTAGGACAATAAACTATGGCAAAAAGAGACTATTATGAGGTGCTCGGAGTGAGCAAAAACGCCACCGAAGACGAAATCAAGAAGGCATACAGAACTATTGCCATCAAATACCATCCTGACAGAAACCCTGGCGACAAGGAAGCCGAAGAGAAATTCAAAGAGGCTGCTGAGGCATACGATGTGCTACACGACAAGCAGAAAAGACAACAGTATGACCAGTTTGGATTTGCAGGTCCAGGGGCTGGCGGCAGCGGCGGATTTGGTGGATTCGGCGGTAGCATGAACATGGATGATATCTTCTCTATGTTTGGAGATATCTTCGGCGGCAGAGCAGGAGGTTTCGGAGGATTCGGTGGCGGCGGACAGCGCAGACAACAGAAATTCAGAGGTTCCGACCTGCGCCTCAAAGTCAGACTCTCTCTCAAGGAGATAAGCACAGGCACAACAAAGAAATTCAAGGTAAGAAAGGACGTGACATGCTCACACTGCAATGGTAGCGGCGCAGAGGCTGGCAGCGGTTCTGAAACCTGTCCCACATGCCATGGTTCGGGAGTGATCACACATACCACACAGAGCATCTTCGGAATGATGCAAACACAGGGCGTATGCCCCACATGCGGCGGCCAGGGCACAGTGATTAAAAACAAATGTAAGCACTGCAACGGCAATGGCGTGATAAAAGGCGAAGAAGTGGTGGAAATCAACATACCAGCAGGTGTGGCCGAAGGTATGGTGGTAAACGTGCCTGGCAAGGGTAATGCAGGCAAACAAAATGGTATCAATGGAGACATACAGGTATATATCGAGGAGGAACCTAATGATACATTCATCCGCGATGAAAATGACCTAATCTATAACCTTCTACTTGATTTCCCAACAGCAGCACTGGGCGGAGACGTGGAAATTCCTACCATCGAAGGCACCAAGGTGAAAGTGAAAATTGAACCAGGTACACAACCCGGAAAGACTCTCAGACTGCGCAACAAAGGTCTGCCTGCAGTGCAAGGATATGGTGTGGGCAAGGGAGACCTGCTCGTAAACATCAGCATTTATGTGCCCAAAACACTGAGCAAGGATGAAAAGAAAGCTATAGAATCTTTCAAGAATAGCGATAATTTCAAGGGAGATAACATAACCAAGCAGTCGATATTCCAAAAATTCAAGCATTTCTTTGACTGATAAGCCAAAAGGTTATAATTAAGGTATAGGAGCAGATGCATACAGCTCTTATACCTTATTTATATATGTACACCTTCATTTATATATATACATAATATAATATATATACAAGCATTGATTCTACTATGACATACAACGAAGCAACAGAGTATCTCTACAACCAAAGACCTTCATTTGAAAGGCACGGGGCCGCAGGATATAAGGAAGGACTCAGAAACACCATTATCCTCGACACTCATTTGGAGCGACCACACAGGCATTATATGACCATTCATGTGGCGGGGACCAACGGCAAGGGTTCTTGTTCGCATACCTTGGCTGCCTTCCTTCAGATTTGCGGATACAAGGTGGGACTCTACACCTCTCCTCATCTCGTTGACTTTAGCGAGAGGATAAGGGTAAACGGAATACCTATCAGTCAGGACTATGTAGTGGAATTTGTGGAAAGGGAGAAGGAGTTTATCGACAGCCTCAATGCCTCGTTCTTTGAGGTGACCACAGCCATGGCATTCAAGTATTTTGAAGAACAGAAAGTAGACATCGCCGTAATTGAGGTTGGACTGGGCGGAAGGCTCGACTGCACCAATATCATCTCGCCCATACTAAGTGTGATTACCAATATAGGGCTCGACCACACACAGTTTCTCGGCGACACATTGGCAAAGGTGGCTGGCGAGAAGGCTGGCATCATCAAATCCAAAACTCCCGTGGTGATTGGAGAGTATACGGAAGACACAAGAAAAGTGTTTGAGCAGAAAGCAAAAGATGAAAACGCCCCCATCATATTCGCCGACGACGACAATATGATTGAGTCATATAAAATCGGTAAAGATGGTTTCATCGAATATAATATTAGAAACATGGGAATGGTTAAGGGCGTGCTGTCGGGCATATACCAGGCTAAAAATACCAATACCATCCTGCATGCCATTATCCAGTTGGGAAAACTCGGCGTGGTCAGCATGGGCAGCGACGAGAGGTCACGAGAGATGGTCAACGGAGAGATACGCAAAGCCATGATGCATGTAAACAGCCTCACTGGATTAAGAGGAAGATGGGAGGTGATAAAAGAGCATCCCTATGTGGTATGCGACACAGGACACAACGCACATGGATGGACCTATCTGTCAAAACAAATTGCCACCACACCTTGCGACAAGCGACATATTGTGTTCAGCATGCTCGAAGACAAGGATGTGAATGCCGTAATGAAGATGCTGCCCAAGAATGCCATATATTATCTTTCGCAAGTTGAATGCCAGCGTGCCATGTCAATAGAAAAACTCGCAGCACTGGCAGATGAATACCACCTACCACACAAAGAATATAACTCAATATGGGAAGCATACACCGAAGCAATAAAGGCTGCATCGCACAATGATATGGTTTTTGTGGGCGGAAGTAGTTATGTGGTTGCAGAGTTTCTTACCAAATTGGCCCAATAAATGAGGTGATAGTAACACAGATTTACTATTTATGTGTTTTTAACATTGTGAAAGACTAAATTTTATCTCTATTATTTGCCATTTTCATTTTTTTTCGGTTACTTTGCAAAACAATCAGTAACTAAAACATTTTGACTATGGCAAACAATACAGAGAATGTCAATCTCTGTGGTCTGAATCGTAAGGATTTCCAGACCACAGTAAATGGTAAAAAGACCGATTTATACATATTGCGTAACAGAAAAGGTTATGAAGTGGCAATCACCAACTATGGTGGTGCTGTAGTGGCCATCATGGTGCCTGACAAAGATGGAAATGTGGCCAACGTTATACAGGGACACGACAATATTCAGGATGTAATCAACAGTCCAGAACCATTCCTCTCAACCCTTATCGGACGCTATGGCAACAGAATAGCAAAAGGTCGTTTTATACTAAACAAAAAAGAGTATCAACTCGCCATCAACAATGGTCCCAATGCCCTGCATGGAGGTCCAACTGGATTCCACGCACGTGTTTGGGAGGCAAGACAAATGGGGCCACGCTCCTTGGCTCTCCATTATGTGTCGGCTTATGGAGAAGAGGGATTCTCAGGTGAGTTCAGAGTAACAGTTGAATATACTTTCACCGATGCCAACGAACTTGTAATCGAATATCTGGCATGCACAAACAAAAAGACAGTCATGAACCTCACACACCATGCTTTCTTTAGCCTCGCAGGCATTGCTGACCCCACTCCTACCATCGAAAAACAAATCTGCGAAATCAATGCAGACTATTATATTCCTATCGATGAAACAAGCATCCCAACAGGAGAAATCAGATTTGTAAAAGATACCCCATTTGATTTCCGAACACCAAAGTCTTTTGGTCAGGATATAGATGCAGACAATGAGCAGATTAAGAATGGCTCCGGATATGACCACTGCTATGTGCTCAACAAGAATGAGGAAGGCGAACTGAGTTTTGCAGCCAAAGTAACTGATCCTACTACTGGACGCACACTTGAGGTGTTTACCACCGAGCCTGGTGTACAGTTGTATACCGATAACTTCGGATCTGGTTTCAAGGGATCTCATGGAGCCACATTCCCACGACGCTCAGCTATATGTCTCGAGTGTCAGCACTTCCCAGATACTCCAAACCATACATACTTCCCTTCTGTGGTTCTCGAACCAGGAGAGCAGTATAAGCAGAAAACAATCTACAAGTTTGGAATAACAGAATAACATCAACAAAAAGCATACCAATCCATGTCTGATTTCTATCATAGTTTCAGACATGGATTTGGCACGTATTAAACACATCTATTAGTAAGATTTTCAACAACTTATCAATAACCGTTCAATAATTATCTACAATGACTCAAAAACAAACACCGAACTATACGTTCGCTCTGATCATCGTGTTCATTGTTTGCTTCCTTATCGGATTTGTGACCACAATGAACAATTCAATGATCCCATTCTGTTCAAAGGCTTTCAACCTCAGCGCACAAGAGGGACAGTATGTAAACACTGCTTTTTATGGCGCTTATCTTCTGGCCATTCCATTCTCGCTCCTGATGAGCAAGATTGGATATAAGGGAACACTGGTTCTGGGCCTTGGAGTAGTAGGAGTAGGATTTGTTATCAACTCACTCGGCATCAATGCTGCCATTACTTCTGGAGCCAATGTTTATGCTGTATTCCTGGGCACCATGTGTCTTGTGGCTATGGGTGTGGTAATGCTACAGAATGTGGCCAATCCTTATGTAATGGTGTTGGGCTCTCCTGAAAAGGGTGCATTCCGCATGACCCTCTCTCAGGCACTCAACTCTGTGGCCACCACTGTTGCCCCTATCTTCATCACACAGATCATCATAGCAGGAAAAACTCCTGCCCCAGAATATGTGCCTGGCCCATACCTCGGTCTCGGCATCTTCACCATTGTGGTGTGCGTAATTCTCGTATTGCTCAAATTGCCGAAGATTGACGAAGGTAAGCAGGCTGAAGACGCAGGTGTACACCGCGAGTATAAGAGCAGCGTGTTCAAATACCCACATGTATGGTTGGGTGCACTCGGCATCTTCGCATATATGGGTGTTGAGATTGGTGTTCCATCAATGCTCAAGTATCGTTTTGAACTTCTTCCCGAGTATAGCGGCGTTGACGTATCTGACGTAGTAACCAACTATCTGGCCTTCTATTGGGGTGGCATGATGGTAGGCCGTTTCGTTGGCGCTGGCATCCTCACCAAGTTTGACCCACGCAAATTGCTCACTGCCTGCCTTAGCCTCGGTGCATTCTGCATTTTGGTATCATTGCTGCTTTCATCAAGCATGGCCGGCATCTGGTGCATGCTCGCAGCAGGTCTTTTCCACTCTGTAATGTGGCCACTCATCTTCAACCTCGGTCTTCAGGAACTCGGTCCTCATACCAAGGCTGCTTCGGGTGTTATCAATACAGGTGTTATCGGCGCAGCAATCTTGATGCCGCTCATGGGTGCCATCGTGGATATGACAGGTGTCATCATCGCCATGTGCTTCCTCTTTGTATTCTATGCTTACATCATCTGGTTCTGCAACTGGGGTAGCAAAATTGGCCTCGAGTGCAACAATAAATAAGTAATGAAAACTGCATAACACAAGGCTAAATCGAAAACGAGATTTTTTATTAGAAAGAAAACAACTAACCCAATAATGTTCAACTATTAAAACATTTAACTAATATGGATATAGAACACGTAAGAAGTCGCTTCATTAAACATTTCGATGGCAAAACAGGTAACATCTATGCATCTCCTGGACGTATCAATTTGATTGGAGAGCATACCGACTATAACGGAGGATTCGTATTCCCTGGTGCCGTAGACAAGGGTATCATGTGTGAAATCCGTCCTAACGGAACAAACACTATCATGTGTTACTCTATTGACCTTAAGGACAGAGTGGAGTTTAAGGTTGACGATCCTGAAGGTCCACGCACAAGTTGGGCTCGTTATATATACGGTATTGTACAGGAAATGAGAAAGTTGGGCGTAGACGTTAAAGGTTTCAACACTGCATTCTCTGGTGATGTTCCTCTTGGTGCCGGCATGTCTTCATCTGCAGCCCTTGAGAGTTGTTATGCCTATGCACTCAATGACTTGTTTGGCGACAACAAGGTGAGCAAGTGGGATATGGTATTGGCTGGTCAGGCCACAGAGCACAACTACTGCGGCGTAAACTGCGGTATCATGGACCAGTTTGCAAGTGTGTTTGGCAAGGAAGGATGCCTGATGCGTCTCGACTGTCGCAGCAGAGAGTTTGAATATTTCCCATTCAAGCCAGAGGGATATAAACTCGTATTGCTCGACTCTGTAGTTAAGCATGAACTGGCAGGCTCTCCATATAATGACCGCCGCAACAGTTGTGAAAACGTGGTTAAGCATATTGCCGCTAAGCATCCTGAAGGCAAGTTCGAGACTCTCAGAGACTGCACATGGGAGCAGCTTGAAGAAGTGAAAGAAGAAGTGGGTGCTGAAGACTACAGCAGAGCCAAGTTTGTACTGGGCGAGAAAGACCGTGTATTAGCTGTTTGCGATGCTCTCAATGCTGGCGATTATGAGACTGTAGGCAAGAAGATGTATGAAACCCACGAAGGTTTGTCAAAGGATTACGAGGTGTCATGCGAGGAACTTGACTATCTCAATGAACTTGCCAAAGAAAACGGCGTAACAGGTAGTCGTATCATGGGTGGCGGATTTGGTGGTTGCACAATCAACCTCGTCAAAGAAGAACTCTATGACAAATTCATCGAAAACGCTAAGATCAAGTTCGCTGAGAAATACGGCCATCAGCCAAAGGTTTATGACGTAGTGATCAGCGACGGTTCACGCAAGATTTGCTAATACTTTTCATAACCTTTCAATACTTGCTTAAGGGGGTGATTGCAATATGCATTCATCCCCTTTTTAAATCCATCAGGAACTAAACATAAACTAAACATAACATTTATAGATGCTTGTTCTTATACCACCAATTTGCAAACTCACAATTATCAAATCAGAATAGAATAAGTGTTATTTTTACCTTTAAGGTGTAATAACAACACTAAACACAAAAATTATAGGGTAAAAGTATTGCCAAATCAAATAATAATATTAACTTTACAACCAAAACAATAACAATCTTATAACTATAACATTTTTTGTAATGAAAAACCTGAAATTATCTTTATTCGGTTTGGGTTTGGCTGCTATAACAATAGCGTCATGCTCATCAGGCACTCAAACAACAACTACTGTTTCCGGACTTAACCCCGAACGTTTCGATTCTGTAGTAAATGGTAAAGCCACAGCCCTCTACACTCTAAAAAACAATAATGGAATGGAGGTATGCATAACCAATTTCGGTGGCCGTGTGGTATCAATCATCGTGCCAGACAAGGCTGGCAACCCAACTGATGTAGTGCTGGGATATGACAATCTGGCACAGTATACCGATAGTGTCAACTCACCCAGTGACTATGGATCTACCGTGGGACGTTATGCCAACCGCATAAACCAGGGCAAAATAACGATAGAAGGTGTGGAATATCAGTTGCCAAAAAATAATTTCGGACATTGCCTGCATGGCGGTTTCAGTGGATGGATGTATCAGGTGTATGATGCCGTACAGCCCAATGATTCAACATTAGAGATGACCATAGTATCACCAGACGGCGATAATGGATTCCCAGGCACAGTGACCGCAAAGGCCACCTATACCGTACTCTCAAATAATACTCTGGATATCGTATTTGAAGCCACCACTGACAAGGAAACAGTAGTGAACATGACTAACCACTGCTATTTTAACCTCAATGGCGACCCATCAAAGGTTGGTACAGACATGACTCTCTATATCAATGCCGACAATTACACACCTGCTGACGCCACTTATATGACCACAGGTGAGATTGCCAGCGTAGAAGGCACGCCCATGGACTTCAGAAATCCACATGTGATTGCTAATACCATCTGCGACACCACATTCCAGCAAATCAAAAATGCTACAGGTTATGACCATAACTGGTGCCTCAACACATATAAGGATGGCAAGGGCGACGACAAGACCGTATGCGCATCACTCTGGTCTGCAAAAACTGGTATCCTACTCGAAATGTTTACCAATGAGCCTGGCGTGCAGGTATACACAGGCAATTTTCAGGGCACTGGCGTGACATGCAAGAACGGCATCAAGTATCCAAAGCATGTATCTGTATGTTTGGAGAGCCAGAAATATCCGGACACACCAAACAAGAAGGATTGGCCAACCGCCAACCTCAAGCCAGGCGAAAAATACTATAGCCATGTGGCATACAAGTTCTCAATCAAGGAATCAGAAAAATAACTAATAACTAACTTTTAAACAATAAATTCTAACAAACTATTATGGCTTTTTTGGATTGGATTGTGATAGGTGTCTTTTGCTGTGCACTTATCGGTATCGTATTATGGGTTGTTAGTCAGAAGAACAACAACTCAGCAGACTATTTTCTTGGAGGCAAGGATGCTACATGGATAGCAATCGGAGCTTCTATCTTCGCTTCAAACATCGGCTCTGAGCACCTCATCGGTCTTGCCGGAGCTGGTGCATCATCAGGCATGGCCATGGCACATTGGGAGATTCAGGGGTGGATGATCCTTATCCTGGGTTGGGTGTTTGTGCCATTCTACACCCGGTCGATGGTCTACACCATGCCAGAGTTTCTCGAGAAGAGATATAATAAGGAGAGCCGCACCATCCTATCGGTAATATCGCTCATTAGTTATGTGCTTACCAAGGTGGCCGTAACAGTGTATGCGGGTGGTCTTGTGTTCCAGCAGGTATTCGGAATCAAGGAACTGTGGGGCATAGATTTCTTCTGGATTGCCGCCATAGGCCTAGTTGTCATCACCGCTCTCTATACAATCTTCGGCGGTATGAAGAGTGTGCTCTATACATCAGTACTCCAGACACCTATCCTTCTGCTTGGCTCTCTAATCATCCTGGTGCTTGGTCTAAAGGAGCTCGGTGGTTGGGATGAAATGATGAGCATCTGCGGAGCAGTGACCGTGAATGACTATAGCAACACCATGACCGAGCTAATCCGCAACAATAACGATCCTAATTTCCCATGGCTCGGAGCATTGGTTGGTTCAGCAATCATCGGTTTCTGGTATTGGTGTACAGACCAGTTCATCGTGCAGCGTGTTTTGTCGGGCAAGGATGAGAAGGAAGCCCGCCGCGGTACTATCTTCGGTGCCTATCTCAAGTTGCTTCCTGTATTCCTCTTCCTCATCCCTGGAATGATCGCCTTTGCTTTGCATCAGAAATATGTGGGTGTAGGTGCCGAAGGATTCCTACCATTGCTCAATGGCAATCCAAATGCTGATGCCGCCTTCCCTACCCTTGTGGCTAAATTGCTGCCCGCCGGTGTCAAGGGTCTGGTGGTATGCGGTATCCTGGCAGCCCTGATGAGTTCTCTTGCATCATTGTTTAACTCATCAGCCATGCTCTTCACTATCGACTTCTACAAGCGTTTCAAGCCTGAGACACCAGAGAAGACACTCGTGGTGATTGGTCAGATAGCTACTGTGGTGATCGTTATCCTCGGAATCCTATGGATACCTATCATGCGTAGTGTTGGCGACGTGCTCTATACTTATCTGCAGGATGTACAGTCTGTACTGGCTCCTGGCATCGCCGCTGCCTTCCTTCTCGGTATCACCTGGAAGCGCACCTCTGCCAAGGGTGGAATGTGGGGACTGATTGCCGGCATGGTGATAGGTCTAACACGTCTGGGAGCCAAAGTATACTACAGCAATGTGGAAGGTGCTGCCGACAGCATGTTCAAATACCTCTTCTATGATCTCAACTGGCTGTTCTTCTGCGGATGGATGTTCCTCTTCTGCATCGTAGTGGTGATAATTGTCAGCATGTTCACCGAAGCGCCATCTGAAGATAAGATCAAGGGTCTGGTGTTTGGAACTTCCACACCAGAGCAGATAGCAGCCACACGTGCCAGTTGGAACAAATGGGATGTTATCCATTCCGTTATCATCCTTGGCATCACCGTTGCATTCTATGTTTATTTCTGGTAAACAATATTGATAATGACAACATACTATAATGACCAAGTCAAAGTACTGGTATCTGTAGATTGTATAATATTCGGTTTCAGCGAGGGCAGTCTGCGTGTGCTCATAGGCAAACGTCAGATGGACCCTGGCCGAGGCCAGTGGTCACTCTATGGAGGTTTTGTCAAGATGGAAGAAAACCTTGACGAAGCTGCAAACCGTGTGCTATTGGAACTCACGGGACTAAACAACCTGTATATGCGTCAGGTGGGAGCCTTCGGCCAGGTGGACAGAGATCCAGGAGAGCGTGTCATTTCAGTTGTATACTACGCCCTAATCAACACCTCTGACTACGACATTCAACTGCAGAGGGAACACGGAGTGGAATGGATAGACATCAACAACCTGCCACCTATGTATTCTGACCACCGACAGATGATAATCAAGGCAAGGGAGATGATGAAAAACCAAATAGCACGCGAACCAATTGGTTTCAACCTCCTATCAGACCTCTTCACGCTCACTCAGTTGCAGAAACTCTACGAGGCCGTGAATGGCGAAGAGATGGACAAAAGAAATTTCCGCAAGAGAATAAAGGAGATGACATATATCGAAAAGACTGAACTCATCGACAAGACTACATCAAAACGCGGAGCATATCTCTACAGGTTCAATAAACGATCTTTCAAAGACCAGGAACGCAGTTTTAAACTATGATTAAGGCAGGTCACTGCATGTGTATTACAATACACGGATGCTGGCCTGCAACCCAAAACAACAACAACTATTCAATCAACAGAATAAAAATTTAAAAGATATGTTGGAACAACTGAAAGAAAAAGTATTCAAGGCCAATCTTGATCTTGTAAAGCACAATCTTGTGCTGTTTACTTGGGGAAACGTATCTGCCATCGACAGAGAGAGCGGACTCGTAGTAATCAAGCCTTCTGGCGTAAGCTACGACGAGATGAAAGCCAGCGACATGGTGGTGGTAGACCTTTCCACAGGCAAAGTGGTGGAGGGCGACCTTAACCCTTCATCCGACACACCTACCCATTTGGTGCTCTATCGTGAGTTTCCAAATATTGGCGGAGTGGTGCACACCCATTCTACTTACGCCACAGCATGGGCTCAGGCTGGCAAGGATATACCCAATATCGGAACTACACATGCCGACTATTTCCACGATGCTATTCCATGCACCGACGATATGACCGAGGCAGAAGTTAAGGGTGACTATGAGTTAGAAACAGGTAATGTGATTGTCAAGCGCATCAAGGCAGGCAACATAAATCCTTCACACACACCTGGCGTGCTGGTCAAGAATCATGGTCCATTCTCGTGGGGTACAGATGCCGACAATGCCGTATACAATGCTGTGGTGATGGAGCAGGTGGCCAAGATGGCCTTCGTATCATATAGCGTCAACCCAGCAACAACCATGAACGAACTGCTCATAGAAAAGCATTTTAGCCGCAAGCATGGCCCCAACGCATATTATGGACAGAAAAAGAAATAAGGCAAAACAAAAAAATGGATAATTCCCTTTTTTACAATTCTAACTATCAACCTAATTAATAAAACATTTAAAACATTTGCAACTATGAATAAAGCATTTGACAATTACGAAATCTGGTTTGTGACAGGTGCACAGCTCCTATACGGAGGCGAAACAGTAAAAATCGTTGACGGCCACTCTAAGGAGATGGTTGATGGACTCAACAATAGTGGCATCATACCTGTAAAGATTATATACAAGGGTACAGCCAACTCTTCTTCTGAGGTGGAAGCTATCATGAAGGCATCCAACAACGACGAAAGATGCGTGGGTATCATCACATGGATGCACACCTTCTCGCCTGCCAAGATGTGGATAAAGGGTCTACAGGCATTGAAAAAACCTCTGCTCCATTTCCACACACAATACAATGCTGAGATTCCATGGGATAGCATAGACATGGACTTCATGAACCTCAATCAGTCTGCTCATGGTGACATTGAGTTCGGCCATATATGTAGCCGTATGCGTGTGGCTCGCAAGGTGGTGGTTGGCTATTGGAAGAGTAAGGAGGCACAAAAGAAGATTGCCGTGTGGGCTCGCGTGGCAACAGCCGTGGCTGATGCACACAACGTTCGCTGCCTTATGTTTGGAATGAACATGAACAATGTGGCTGTGACTGATGGCGACCGCGTAGAGTTTGAGCAACGTATGGGGTATCATGTTGATTATTATCCAGTTTCCAACCTCATGGAATATTGGAAGAAGGTTACCGACAAGGAGGCTGACGACCTTGTGGAGGAATACAAGAAAGCCTACACTATCAAGATAGACGAGACAGGAGAAGAGATATACTGGAAGGAAGTGAGAAATGCCGCTAAGGCAGAAATAGCAATACGCCGAGTACTCAAGGATGAGGGCGCCACTGCATTCACCACCAATTTTGATGACCTGGGAGAGGCAGATATTACCGACCCCAACTTCATCGGTTTCGACCAAATTCCTGGTCTTGCCTCACAGCGTCTCATGGCCGAGGGCATAGGATTCGGTGCAGAAGGTGACTGGAAGACAGCATGCCTCTGCCGCACTCTCTGGGTCATGAATCAAGGCATGGAAAAGGGTTGCTCGTTCCTCGAGGATTACACTCTCAACTTCGCTGACGACTGCACATCAAGCCTTCAGAGCCACATGCTCGAGGTATGCCCACTCATTGCAGTAGACAAACCAACACTTGAGGTCCACTTCCTCGGCATCGGCATACGCAAGCAGCCCACAGCACGACTTGTGTTCACATCCAAAACTGGCATGGGCATCAAGGCAACAATCGTTGACCTCGGCAATAGGTTCCGTCTAATCACCAGCGAGGTTATGTGCATAGAACCAAAGCCTATGCCAAAGTTGCCAGTGGCTTCTGCTCTCTGGGTACCACAGCCAACCTTCGAAATAGGTGCAGGAGCATGGATACTAGCAGGTGGAACACACCACAGCGCATTCTCATACGATATCACAGCTGAATACTGGGAGGACTTTGCAGAGATCATGGGCATCGAATTTATTAATATTGACAAAGATACAACAATCAGTAATTTCAAGACTCAACTGCGCAACAATGAGGTTTACTTCATGCTTAACAAGGCATTGAAATAATAGATAAATCTACGCTAGTGATTAAGAAACGGCATTGAAATAATAGATACAAAGAATGATTGCAACTATTATGGACGCAAAGAAAACAATACAAGAGGGTAAGGCCATTCTCGGTATCGAGTTTGGCTCTACCCGCATCAAGGCAGTGCTTATCGATACCGACAACAAACCGATAGCACAGGGTAGCCACGAATGGGAGAACCAGTTGGTAGACGGATTATGGACATACAGCATTGAAGCCATCTGGCACGGGTTGCAGGACTGCTATGCTGACCTGCGAGCCAATGTGAAGGCACAATATGACACAGAGATAGAGCACCTCGCATCCGTAGGCATAAGTGCCATGATGCATGGCTATATGGCCTTCAATAACAAAGAGGAGATACTAGTGCCCTTCCGCACATGGAGAAACACCAATACCGCCAAGGCTGCAGCCGAACTATCTAAACTATTCGTGTATAATATCCCACTCCGCTGGAGTATCAGCCATATCTATCAGGCTATACTCAACGGCGAAGAGCATGTGAAAGATATCACCTTCTTCACCACACTTGCAGGATATATACACTGGCAGCTCACGGGCGAAAAAGTGCTTGGCATAGGCGATGCTTCGGGCATGCTGCCTATAGACCCCAAAACCAAGAACTATTCGGCTGAAATGATAGCCAAGTTCGACTCTCTAGTAAAACCATACGGTTTTGAATGGAATCTTGGCGACATACTGCCCAAGGT
This sequence comes from Prevotella sp., assembly GCA_022782305.1. Taxonomy (GTDB): domain Bacteria; phylum Bacteroidota; class Bacteroidia; order Bacteroidales; family Bacteroidaceae; genus Prevotella. Next base: position 19,376 of record JALFPC010000039.1, read on the forward strand.
GCTGCTGTCTGGACAGAATGCAGGCACTCTGACACCTGAAGGTGCTGCCCGCCTCGACATCTCTGGGCATCTACATAGCGGTTGCCCCCTATGCCCACCCGAAGGCGACGCAGGTACGGGCATGGTGGCCACCAATGCAGTAAAACAACGCACAGGCAACGTATCGGCAGGCACTTCATCATTCTCTATGATCGTGCTGGAGAAAGATCTTTCACAACCCTACGAGATGATAGACATGGTGACTACTCCCGACGGAAGCTTGGTGGCAATGGTACATTGCAACAACTGTACCTCAGACCTAAACGCATGGGTGTCGCTATTTAAGGAATATCAGCAACTGCTCGGTGTGCCCGTGGACATAAATGAGTTATACGGAAAATTGTATAATATTGCACTTGAGGGAGATGCAGACTGCGGCGGACTGCTTGCTTATAACTATATTTCAGGCGAACCAGTAACTGGATTAGCAGAGGGGCGCCCACTCTTTGTGCGTTCTGCAAATGATAAGTTCAACCTCGCTAATTTCATGCGCGCCAACCTCTATGCTTCTGTAGGAGTACTGAAAATTGGTAACGATATACTCTTCAATGATGAGCACGTAAAAGTGGATCGCATCACCGGTCACGGCGGACTTTTCAAAACCAAGGGTGTGGGTCAGCGTATTCTGGCTGCGGCCATCAATTCACCAATTTCAGTGATGGAAACGGCAGGCGAAGGTGGTGCATGGGGTATTGCCTTGCTTGCTTCATACGCCGTAAATGGTGAAGAGGGTGAGAGCCTCGCCAACTATCTTGACAGCAAGGTGTTTGCAGGAGATGCTGGCGTGGAAATCAAGCCTACTCCCGAGGACGTAGAAGGATTTAACAAGTATATAGAGAACTATAAGCGCGGACTCAAAATAGAGGAGGCTGCCACTCTATATAAATAATATGTATGACCAACAAAATTATTTAGAATGACAAAACAAATATTATCAGTCCTCTGTCTCTCGGTCGTAACCACGGTTGGCACGGCCAAAGAAGCAAAGGTAACTGTGAATGTAGATCAAGGCAAATATTCTATCCATAAGGAGATATACGGTCAGTTTGCTGAGCATCTCGGTTCATGCATCTATGGAGGTCTCTGGGTAGGAGAAAACTCACCCATACCCAATATCAATGGTTACCGTAAGGATGTGTTTGAGGCTCTCAAAGCCCTTCAGATACCTGTGTTGAGATGGCCAGGCGGATGCTTTGCAGATGAATATCACTGGATGGACGGAATTGGCCCCAAAGCAAGCAGACCAAAGATGCAAAACAACAACTGGGGCGGTACCATAGAAGATAACTCCTTCGGAACCCATGAGTTTCTGAATCTATGCGAAATGCTCGGTTGCGAACCATACATAAGTGGCAATGTAGGCAGTGGCTCAGTGGAAGAAATGGCCAAGTGGGTGGAGTATATGACAAGCGATGGCGATACTCCTATGGCCAAACTTCGCCGCAAAAACGGACGCGACAAGGCATGGAAGGTTAAATTCTTTGGTGTAGGCAACGAGAGTTGGGGATGTGGCGGCAACATGCGACCAGAGTATTATGCCGACCTTTACAGACGTTATTCAACCTATTGCCGCAATTATGATGGCAACCATCTCTACAAGATAGCATCGGGCGCCAGCGATTATGACTACAACTGGACCTCGGTGCTGATGAATAATGTGGGCCATCGCATGAATGGCGTTTCGCTGCATTACTACACCGTGACGGGATGGACAGGCAGCAAGGGTTCGGCCACCAAGTTCACCGACGATGATTTCCTGTGGACTATGGGCAAATGCCTTGGTATAGAGGATGTCATCAAGCGACACGCAGCTATCATGGACAAGAAAGACCCCAAGAAGGAGATAGGATTGATGGTTGACGAATGGGGCACATGGTGGGATGAGGAGCCAGGCACAGTGCGTGGTCACCTATATCAGCAGAACTCCATGCGCGACGCTTTTGTTGCCGCCCTCTCGCTTAATGTCTTTCACCGCCATACCGACCGTGTGCGCATGGCCAACATCGCACAGGTGGTAAACGTGTTGCAATCTATGATTCTAACTGACCAAGTGGGCACGGGCCACATGGTGCTCACCCCCACCTATCATGTCTTTGAGATGTATAAACCATTTCAGGGTGCCACCTATCTGCCTATGGAGATAAGCCAAGACAGCATCACTGTACGTGGCGACAATCATGCCAAGGAGGGTCGCCGCATTCCTGTGGTAAACACATCAGCCGCCAAGGCAAAAGACGGATCAATAGTGATGTCGCTGGCCAATATCAGTCTCGACCAAGAGCAAGAGATGACCATATCGCTAAATGGTTTCAATGCCAAGACAGTGAGCGGTCGCATACTCACATGCAAGTCGGTGGCAGATTATAATGACTTTCAGAATCCCAATCGCGTAAGTCCTATTGAATTCAAGGGTACCAAGGTGAAGAAGGGCGTGGTCAGCGTAAAAATTCCTGCCAAATCTATAGTAGTAATCAATATAAGATAGATCTACGGTCAATAATGTTCAAATAAGTCACCCAAATAGATAATTACAATATAAAACTCAATTAATATGAACGACAAGAAATTAATGAACAGAGCAGCCGATAATATCCGCATTCTGGCTGCATCAATGGTAGAGAAAGCCAACTCTGGTCACCCTGGTGGTGCCATGGGTGGTAGCGATTTTATCAATGTGCTATTCTCAGAATATCTCGTTTATGATCCCGAGGATGCAAACTGGAGTGGTCGCGACCGTTTCTATCTCGATCCCGGTCACATGTCGCCAATGCTCTATTCGGCTTTGGCCTTGCAGGGTAAATTTACACTGGATGAACTCAAGGAGTTCCGTCAGTGGGGATCTCCTACTCCTGGACATCCCGAACGCGACCTTAATCGTGGTATTGAAAACACATCTGGTCCATTGGGGCAGGGTCACACCTTTGCTGCTGGTGCTGCCGTAGCAGAGAAATTCCTCGAGGCTCGCTTGGGAAAGACAGTGATGCAGCACAAGATATATGCTTATATCTCTGATGGCGGTATTGAAGAAGAGATTTCACAGGGCACAGGACGTATTGCCGGTACCTTAGGTCTCAACAACCTTATCATGTTCTACGACTCTAACGACATACAGCTCTCTACAGAGTGTGGCGTGGTAATGAAAGAAGACACAGCTGCCAAATACCAGTCATGGGGATGGAATGTGATCACCTGCAATGGCAACGATCCTGACTCTATCCGTCAGGCCCTAGATGCTGCCCTTAAGGAAGAGCACCGCCCCACACTCATCATCGGAAAGACTGTGATGGGCAAGGGAGCCCTGCGCGCCGATGGTACAAGTTATGAGGCTTGCATCAACACCCACGGAGCACCTCTTGGCGGCGATGCCTATATCAACACTATCAAGAACCTCGGTGGCAATCCCGAGAACCCATTCGTTATCTTCCCCGAGGTGGCTAAACTCTATGCTGACCGCCGTGAGCAACTCAAGGATATTGTTGCTGCACGCAGAGCCGAAGAGGCTGCTTGGGCTAAAGCCAATCCGGAAAAGGCTGCACAACTCAAGGAGTGGTTTAGCGGCAATGCTCCAAAGGTTGATTGGAGCGTTTGCGTGCAGAAGGAAGGCAGTGCTACACGTGCCGCCAGCGCTGCATGTCTAGGTGTGCTGGCCGAACAGGTACCCAACATGATATGCGCCTCTGCTGACCTTTCCAATTCCGACAAGACAGACGGATTCCTCAAGAAGACACGTTCACTCCTGGCAGACGATTTTGGTGGAGCATTCTTCCAAGCAGGTGTAGCCGAGTTAACAATGGCTTGCATGTGCATAGGCATGTATCTACACGGAGGTGTAATACCCGCTTGCGGCACCTTCTTTGTGTTCTCTGATTATATGAAACCTGCCGCACGCATGGCTGCCCTGATGGAAGTGCCAATCAAGTTTATTTGGACTCACGACGCATTCCGTGTTGGAGAAGATGGTCCTACCCATGAACCAGTGGAGCAGGAGGCACAGATACGTCTGATGGAGAAACTCAAAAATCACCACGGCAAAGACTCTATCCGCGTGTTCCGTCCTGCTGATGCCGACGAGACCACCGTATGTTGGGCTATGGCAATGGAAAATATGGACACTCCCACAGCCCTCATCTTCTCTCGCCAAAACATAGCCAAGTTGCCCGCTGGTACTGATTATGAGCAGGCACGTAAGGGTGCCTATATCGTGGCAGGTAGCGATGACGATTTCGATGTCATCCTCTTGGCTAGTGGTTCAGAGGTTTCCACCCTCGTGTCAGGAGCTGAATTGCTCAAGAAAGACGGTGTAAAGGTGCGCATCGTGAGTGTGCCATCAGAAGGATTGTTCCGCAGTCAGAGTAAGGAATATCAGGAGAGCATCCTGCCTGTAGGTAGCAAAATATTTGGTATGACAGCAGGTCTTCCCGTCACACTTGAGGGACTAGTAGGTGCCAATGGCAAGGTGTGGGGCATGCCAAGTTTCGGTTTTTCTGCTCCTTATAAGGTGCTCGACGAGAAACTCGGATATACGGGTAAGAACGTATACGAGCAGGTAAAGGCAATGCTTTAATCATTCAATCAAACTATTCAGATATGGAAGTAAAGACAGTTGGCATAGCCTGCGATCATGCAGGATTTGCACTTAAGAAGTTTGTTCTTCAGTATCTTGAGGAGCATGGATATGCTTACAAGGACTATGGCACTTATAGTGACATGAGTTGCGACTATCCCGATTTCGGTCATGCTTTGGCCGAAGGTATAGAGAGCGGCGAGGTATATCCTGGTATCGGCATTTGCGGTAGTGGCGAGGGCATCAGCATCACACTCAACAAACATCAAGGTGTGCGTGCAGGTTTGGCATGGATTCCAGAGATTGCACATCTCATTCGCCAGCACAATGATGCCAATGTATTGGTATTGCCAGGTCGTTTCATTGACAATACCACCGCAGCCAAAATTATGGATGAGTTCTTCAAAACCACCTTTGAAGGCGGTCGCCATCAGCGCCGTGTGGAGAAGATTGCAGTGAAATAACCTTTCACTCCATTGAAAGGCTAAAGTCGAACAGAGACCAAGGTCTGATAAAAATTATGCAGCTGAACTGGAATAATCTTCTTTGTTCAGCTGCATTTTATTATATACCTATCGTCAATGATAGAAGTTGCTTCCTCAAGTTGTCATAATTGCAATACAACAAAAGAATAGCAAGGCAAAATGAGTTTGTCTCCCTTGCTGAGCTTACCCTTGAGTGGTGTAACCTTTGTATCGCCAGGATTACCCTTGAATCCTTCATAGCGTGCATAGTTGGCTATATCGAAACCTATGGCATTGATATCTACTTCAAGATCCACTGGCAGGATATTGGCAATCTTCAGATAACGCTGGCCAGTCTTGCTGTCGAGCACTGTGCTCACAGCCACCCTGTGCTTCCATTCTTTTGCAGCATCTACAGTGGTGTTAAGATATTTATTGCCCGTGTAGGTGCCAAAGAGGCGCTGAGTTTCATAACTTGGAGTTTTGCGCAGACCTGTATTGGAGAAATAGATCATGTTTGGATTCCAATTGCTGTTGGTGGTCTTACAAAGTAATGGAGCGTAAGAAGTCATAACCACAACATCTGCATTGCGCTCAATGCCGCAGAGATAGGCAGCCTCAGCCAATGCACAGTCAAGATTGCCACTGCGTGAGCGTGCTGCATACTCGCCAAGATACACCTTGGGCGCACTGCGGTCATAGCGGTTGTAATAGCACTGGTTGTTCAAGAACCATCCCACACTCTCGTAGTAATGCTCGTCTACCATATCAATGATATTTCGGTTGGCATTGGCAAACTTCCATCCTTCTATATAGTCTGACGAAGGTGAATGGAATGGTCCAACGGTACCACAGATGATGATGTCTGGATATTTGGCCTTAATGGCCTCGCATATCATCTTGCATCTTTCTTCGAATACCGTAGAGATGATATCCTCATTGCCAATACCTATATATTTGAGGTTGAAGGGAGCAGGATGACCAGCATCCGCCCTCATCTTTGCCCACTTACTGGTGGCGGGATCGCCATTGGCCCATTCAATGAGTGCCAATATTTCTTCAATATATGCAGGCATATCCACGAGGCTTATGCCACCCTGCTGACCGCCATATCCATCCTTGTTGGGAGCGGAATTCTGGCAAGGCACACCTGCTGCGAGCACTGGCAGTGGTTCGGCGTTTATGTCCTCGCAGAATTGAAAATACTCATAAAAACCCAGTCCTCGTGTTTGATGATAATGCCAGATATTACTGTCTGGCTTGCGCTCATGGAGAGGTCCCACTGTATGTTGCCAATGATATATATTATCTATGCCCTGTCCATGGCTCATGCATCCACCAGGAAATCGGATGAACTTGGGATGGAGGTCGGCAATGGCCTGTGCCAGATCTCGGCGGAGTCCATTTTTCCTGCCGTTGAAGGTGTCTTGCGGAAAGAGACTCACCATATCTATCTGTACCTCCTCATTTCCAGCAAAGGCGAGTTGGAGTTGAGCATTGTCGGCATTGTCGGTTGCAGTTATAACTGTCTCAATCTTTATCCATTTCTGGTTGGCATCTGCCTTGATACGAATGTCGGCAGACCCTATTACCTTGCCATTAGCCATTAGGGCCACACGGCAGTTCTTCTTCTTTGCAGTTCCCATGTGAACATAGAAACTGAAATCATACTTTGAACCACGTTTAATAGGCATGCCGCCCCACCCTTCATTTGTTAGGGTATCGGTGGAAACAATGGCGCTGTGCTTGTTATACTCTGACAGAGGGTTTTGTGTAGTAGTGCGTATGGTGCGTGAAGAGTGCCAAGCCGTGGTAGCATGCCACTCCCTTCGGTCAGCAGCAGAGTATTCAAAATCCCTATTCTGCACCATCTCAGCATAAAGGCCACCATCAGCTGCATAGCTGATATCCTCAAAGAACACACCGATGAGTTTGTCGCTAATATCCTTTTGTTTCTTACTATCGATGGTCACTGTAACCCGTGCTGGTCCGCCATTTAGCATGTCGGAAAAGCGCATGTCGTTTGCAAGGGTTTCATTGTTCTTAACATTATTTTCTGCCATGAGAGCAAAATGTGCTACCACCCTCCTAACGGTTTGGCTATCCACTTCGATGAAATTGCCAACAGCGACATTGCCATTAACTAAAGCAGTATCTCGGCGTGAGGCAACGTCATTATATCTTCCTTCAGGCACTATGCGGTCGGCAGAGAAATGACGAAATGCCTTGTCGGCAATAGTGCTCATAACCTGTCCCTCCTTTGTCTTGTACATAATGACATTGCTGCCATCAGTATCCTGGAAGACAATGGGTGACAGGCATCCTCGTCTAGTCATGCGAGGATAGTCTTGTGGACGCCATGTGACCATATCCTCGGAATAAGCCACCGCAAAGCAAGGAGCCGACTGATTTACCTCAAATACGCAGACATAGGCATTGCCTATCTTTGCAATATATGGAGAATACATATTTTTTTCGCTTCCCCATATTGAATAGTCTGACTGGAAGAGGCTGCCCAGGGTGTTCCATTGACCTTCAGCATCTTCCACTGCCACACGCATGCCTGCCTTCTTGTCATTGCAATACAGGAAGAGGCGAGGTGTCTTGGCCACGTCAACTATGGCTACTTCAGCTGTTTGTTTGGCTTTTTTGCGCTTTTTTCCAGCGCCAAAGGCAATGATAGGCACGAGTGCCATGAACACTGCCAATATTAAAAATCTTTCACGTTTAATAATCATAGATATTCGGTTTAGATGTAATATTACCATAGGTTAAGGCGCTCACTAGCAGGCACATACATGGGGTCATGTTCTGTAATGCCGAATGTTTGGTACCATGCGTCGATATGCGGCAGTGTGCCGTTTACTCTCCATTTACCCAATGAGTGAGGGTCTGACTTTGTACGGTTTCTGATAGCCTCCTCTGTGATGTTGGCTGCCCAAACACCCGAATAGGCGATAAAGAAACGCTGGTCTGCAGTGAGGCCGTCAATCACTGGCAACTCGACGTTCTTGCAGGCTTCCTTGTAAGCAGCCCACGACACCATCAAACCTCCGTGGTCTGCGAGGTTTTCTCCGAGTGTGAAACGTCCGTTGGCCTTTAGGTCAGGCAGCACATTTATATTTGAAAAGAAATCTGCAATGACATCGGCACGTGCAGAGAAATTCTTGGCATCCTGCTCTGTCCACCAGTCGCACATATTACCATTCTTGTCATAATGCCTGCCCTGGTCGTCAAAACCATGTGTCATCTCATGTCCTATCACAACACCGATAGCGCCATAATTGAAGGCATCGTCGGCATTTGGATCAAAGAAAGGAGGTTGCAGTATTCCTGCGGGAAAGCAAATCTCATTGGTTGTAGGATTATAATAAGCATTTACAGTCTGCGGAGTCATATGCCACTCATCGCGGTCTACAGGTTTTCCTGCGCGCTCATCTATTTTGTGCTTGGTCCAGAAACGGCGGCAAGCCAGCACATTCTCATAATATGATTTGGATGGATCGATAACAAGTTCCGACATATCTGTCCACTTATCTGGATATCCAATCTTCACATAGAAGGAGTTTAGTTTATCTATAGCCTTTGCCTTGGTCTCGTCGCTCATCCAGTCTTGTGCCATGATGCGCTGTCCGAGTGCTTTTTGCAGATTTGCAACCAATGTTTTCATGCGTTGCTTGGAAGACTCAGGGAAATATTTGGCCACATAGATTCTTCCGAGGGCTTCGCCCATCATACTCTGTACTTGATTGGTGGCACGTTTCCACAGAGGATGCATTTCCTTGCTACCAGTCATGGTCTTGCCCCAGAACTCAAAGTTGGCCTGGGCTACCTCTTCTGTCAAATAACCTGTAGCACTTTCTATCACTCCCCACTGCAAATAATCTCGGTATTCATCGGGGGTTATAGACTTGAGCAGAATGTTGGCACCATCGAGAAATTCGGGCTGTCCTACCACGAGGGTTTGGATATGTTCCGACTTGATTCCAGTTGCGTTTGCCACCTGTTCAAACTTGAGATTTGGATATCTCTCTGCAAACTCCTTGAGAGTCATCTTATGATAGTTGGCCTCTACATCTCTTAGTTCGGTCTGACTCTTGGAAACTTGTGCAAGTGCCGTTTCCAATCTCATAATATTGAGCATTTTTTTATTGGCGGATTTTTCGTTATATCCAAAGAGTTTAAACATCTTTACTATATGTTTCTTGTAAGCCTCTCGAATATTCACAGTTGCCTCGTCTTCATCAAGATAATACTCTTTCTGTCTAAGAGCTATGCCACCCTGTACCACGTTCATGATATTATCCTTGGCATTCTTGTCATCGCTACTGATATAGAAGGAGTAGAACTCTTTGTCGCCAGTGTTAGCCATCTGGAGCTGGAGTTTGAAAAGTGCCTCATTTGTTTTAGCCTTATCAAACTCTTTCAAATGCTGTTTAACTATAGCAACACCCTCTTTTTCACGTCTTGTAGAGTCCATAGCCATCTTGTAAAGATCGCTTAGTTTCTGCTCTACTGAGCCAGGTGTATATGTTTGCTCAAGTAGTTCCTTGAGTATTTCATTTACCTGCTTGTTTGAATTCTCCCAGAGTTCATCAAAGGTTCCAAAGCGTGAATAGGCTGCAGGCAGCGGATTGCTCTTTATCCATCCTCCGCAAGCATAGCCATAAAAGTCAGTACCTGGTTTCACGCCTAAATCGAGATTTTGGGGGTTTATTCCCGAACTCATAGTTTGCTGTGAGAAACCATGAGCAGTCATCATGGACATGGCCACGATGGGTAGAAAATCTTTCAGTTTCATATTATCGTTCATTAGTTAGTTATATTATCTGAAAAAAAAATAATAATTTAGAGAGATGCGGAGAGACTTTCCAATTCCTCTGATAGTTTCTCCCATTTTTCTATCTCAACATCGATGTTTCTCTTAATGTCTGTATACTCGTTAACCATTGTCATGTCAGAAGCGTTCTTTGGGTCGCAGAGAAGGTCGTCAAGTTCCTTGAGTCTAATTTCCATAGACTCTATCTTCTTTTCTGTCGCGGCTATAGCCTTCTTTGTTCGGTTAATGGCTTTCATCTGCTCCTTGCGCTCAACATAACTCTGCATACCATCCTTTTTTGTATTATCTTCGGATGCAGATTGTTTGGTATTGGCAGAAAGTTTTGTGTTATTTGAATTATCACTATCAACTGTAGATTGTGCCAGAGTTTTATTGCCTAGCATGTCGAGACTGTCTATGTCATGCTGGCGCAGGAAATCATAGATACCCCCAATATGTTCTCTCACCTTGCCATCTCCAAACTCAAAAACCTTAGTAACAAGACCATCAAGAAATTCTCGATCGTGACTCACGATGATGGCAGTGCCGTCAAATGCTTGTATGGCTTCTTTGAGTACATCCTTTGATGGCATGTCGAGATGATTGGTAGGTTCGTCTAGGATGAGTAGATTTACAGGTTCGAGTAGCAGGCGTATCATGGCCAATCGGCTTCTCTCTCCACCGCTGAGCACTTTCACTTTCTTGTCTGAGTTCTCACCACCGAACATGAACGCGCCAAGGATATCATTGATTTTGAGTCTTATGTCACCCTTAGCCACATTATCAATGGTTTGAAAAACTGTGAGAGTCTCATCGAGCATCTGCGTCTGATTTTGTGCGAAATAGCCAATCTGCACGTTATGACCAATCTTTAGATTGCCATCAAAGGGAATCTGGTTCATGATACATTTAACGAGTGTTGACTTACCCTCGCCATTTTTTCCCACAAAAGCCACCTTCTCACCACGTTTGATGGTGAGGTTTACATGACTAAACACGGTATGGTGGCCATAGTCTTTTCTCACATCCTCGCAAATCACAGGATAGTCGCCGCTACGTAGGCATGGGGGAAACTTGAGATGCAGGGCCGAATTGTCTACCTCATCAATCTCTATGGGCACTATCTTCTCCAGTTGCTTTATGCGGCTCTGCACCTGCACTGCCTTGGTGGGTTTATAGCGAAAGCGTTCTATGAAATCCTTAATGTCGGCAATTTCTTTCTGCTGGTTCTCATAGGCGCGCAACTGTTGCTGGCGTCTCTCCTTGCGCAACACTACATATTCGTCGTATTTAACCTTATAGTCAACCACTTTGCCACATGATATCTCAATGGTGCGGTTTGACACATTGTTGATAAAGGCACGGTCGTGGCTTACCAGAACAACCGACTTGGCGCTCTGGTTCAAGAACTGTTCAAACCACCTGATACTATCTATGTCGAGATGATTGGTGGGTTCGTCAAGCAGGAGTACATCAGGATTGCGTAGCAGTATCTTGGCCAATTCTATGCGCATACGCCAACCGCCGCTAAACTCTGAGGTGGGGCGCTGAAAGTCGTTGCGGCTGAACCCTAGTCCCAAAAGAGTACGTTCTATCTCCGCCTCGCAGTTCTCTGCACCAAGCATCATATACCTCTCATGCTCAGTGGTGAAGGTCTGAACGAGGTTTAAATATTCATCGCTTTCATAATCGGTACGTTGCGCCAGTTGCAGGTTGAGATCATCTATGCGTTTCTTCAGTTCTGTCACATGGCTGAACGCCTTGCGTGTCTCCTCGATTACCGTTGTGTGGTCGGAAAGCACCATCACCTGTGGCAGATAACCTATTGTGGTGTCTTGTGGCACTGCCACCCTACCATCGGTAGGTTTCTGCATTCCACAGAGTATCTTGAGCATTGTAGACTTGCCTGCACCGTTTTTGCCCACTAGAGCTATACGGTCACGGTCATTGATAACAAAACTTACATTGCAGAACAATGGTTTTGCGGCAAATTCCACCCTTAGTCCTTCTACAGATATCATTGTTGTATGTTTATTTTTATTGTTTGAATGGATTATCTCACCGTGATATGAAAGCAGCCCTGCTTGACCTCGTATTTCACATAACAGCGGTCTAGCTGGCGCAAGTCTCTGAGCACTTCACTCAGCACCCATTTGAGAGAATCATTGCGTACAGGTCTACGACCAGGGTTGTCGGGATCGTCAACGGTGACATAACGATTGTAACAGAGGTCGAATGTAGTGCCATAAAGGTGGCAACTGTTTTCAGTAGCATTAGCATTATGGGTGCGAAGTTTGCGTATATCGTCCTTAGTACGCAACACACTTGTTATGATTACCTTATGAAGTGGTATCCCTTTGATTTGCAGACTGTCAAAATAGTTTCTGCCTATATCATTGAGCAATACAGCTGCCTTGGGCACAAGATAGGCAATACTACTATTAAGTTTGTCTACACAAAAATAGGGACTACATTCGATATTTACCAGTTCGTGCATTCTTTTGTCTGCCTCTTCACGGTTGGCAACGGGTGACACACCCCACCGACGTGCCGACTCCATTTGCACATCATTGAGGTCGTTGAAAGTGTTCTGAAACGATGAAACACTGTAGATACGGGAACGGTGCTCACTGCCATCGGCATTGAAGAAAGCAGACCCTACAAGTGTAGCATGAACAGTGGGTTTATGCCTGTCGCTCATCTCAAGGGAGTCTTGCATGGCTGTCGCCAATGCCACTTCATCTCCATGACCAACTACGCCAGGAAAAATGCAACGCACCAATGCCAACACTGCAACAACCGAAAAAAAGAGCACAACAAACCGACTCTTGCCCGTATAGTCAGCATTTGCTAATTTGAGAATCTTATTTAGTAAAGTATTGAAATTCATCTAATATTCATATTTTGAAAGTGCAAAGTTAATGCAAAAAGGAGATTTGACAAAACAAATCATGCTTTTTTGATATTATTATCATCACTTTTTGCCCTTATAATTGTGAAATGTAGAAAAGATTATGTAATTTTGCACGAGATTTAGACATGACAATGATAGAAAAGCATATAGTGATTGAAGACATAGACCCCGTAATGCTCTATGGAACCGGCAACCAGAACCTGCTGATGATCAGGTCGCTGTTTCCGAAACTGAGGATTGTGGCTAGGGATAATGTCATTAGGGTGCTGGGCGACGAAGAGCAGATGTGCGCATTTGAAGAGAGCATCAATGCCATCATATCTCATCTCGTCAGATTCAACACCATAAACGAAGAAACCATCATATCGATAATAAAGGGCGACAAGAGAAATGACGATTTCCCAGATGATGTTGTGGTGTATAGTATATCGGGCAAACCAATAAAAGCCCGCACCGAAAACCAACAATTATTGATTGATAGTTTCAATTCCAATGACATGGTGTTTGCTATCGGACCCGCAGGCACGGGCAAGACATATCTGAGCATAGCACTGGCCGTGAAGGCACTCAAAGAGAAGAGGATAAAAAAGATTATTCTGTCGAGACCTGCCGTGGAGGCGGGAGAGAAGCTTGGTTTTTTGCCAGGCGACATGAAAGACAAGATTGATCCTTATCTCCAACCACTCTATGACTCGCTCGAGGATATGATACCCTCCACCAAACTGCAGGAGATGATGGACAAGAGAATCATACAGATAGCCCCTCTGGCATTCATGAGAGGACGTACACTGAGCGATGCAGTGGTAATACTAGATGAGGCACAAAACACTACCACAGCCCAACTCAGAATGTTTCTAACCAGAATGGGCTGGAACACAAGGATGATAATAACTGGCGACCTTACACAGGTAGACCTGCCCAAAAACCAAAGAAGTGGACTTGCAGAGGCGATAGAAGTGCTTGACGGCATAGAAGGCCTCAAGATAGTAAGGTTAGACAAGCATGACATAGTGAGACACCGACTCGTGACACGCATAGTCAATGCATACGAGAAGCAAGAAGAAAGACATAATAATATATCACAACAAAACAATTCCAACTTATGAAGGCATTAACAAATACTGACTTCAATTTCGAAGGTCAAAAGAGCGTTTATCATGGAAAAGTGAGAGATGTATATAACATCAATGACAACCTAATGGTTATGGTGGCCACCGATAGGATATCGGCTTTTGATGTCATACTTCCTAAAGGTATCCCCTACAAGGGTCAAGTGCTCAACCAAATAGCAGCCAAATTCCTAGATGCTACTGCCGATATCTGTCCCAACTGGAAAATTGCATCTCCAGACCCAATGGTAACAGTGGGCCTCAAATGCGAGGGATTCAGGGTGGAGATGATCATACGTTCCATCCTTACGGGTTCTGCATGGAGAGATTACCAGAAAGGATGCAGGGAGATATGCGGCGTGAAATTGCCAGATGGCATGAAGGAGAACCAGCGTTTCCCAGAGCCAATCATCACTCCTACTACAAAGGCTGATGAGGGTCACGACATGAACATATCCAAAGATGAAATCATAGCCCAGGGCATTGTGAGCAAAGAGGATTATGAGGTAATGGAAGACTACACACGCCGACTCTTCAAGCGCGGGCAAGAGATTGCAGCCAAGCAGGGCCTCATTCTCGTGGATACTAAGTATGAGTTTGGCAAGAGAGACGGCAAGGTGTATCTCATTGACGAAATACATACCCCCGACTCAAGTCGCTATTTCTATGCCGACGGTTATGAAGAGAAATTCAACAACGGAGAACCACAGAGACAACTATCAAAGGAGTTTGTAAGACAGTGGCTTATAGAGCATGACTTTATGAACGAGCCCGGACAGGTGATGCCAAATATAACAGACGAATATGCCGAAAGCGTGAGTGAAAGATACATAGAACTCTATGAGCATATAACAGGCGAAGTCTTCGACAAAGCCTCTGACACAGACGACATAGCAAAACGCATAGAAAACAATGTAGTTCAATTCCTCAAGACCTACAAGTAATACACATATTCTGTGACCTCTGCACCATGCATACGCTATGCGGAGGCCACACCTTATAATATTTAGGCGTAAAAAACAATCGGCAACTCCCAATAAACAATGTATCGTCAGGAACAAATTAAACCTTACTGCCAACACGAGGAGAAAGGCAAGCAGATGGAACAGATGTTCAACACCATTGCCCCCACCTATGATGCACTAAATCATAGACTTTCGTGGAATATTGACAAATACTGGCGCAACAAGGCTATCTCTTACCTATGTCAGTTTCAGCCAAAGACCATTCTCGATGTGGCCACGGGCACAGGCGACTTTGCACTGTTGGCAGCCAGACGCATTACACCCGACCATATCCTAGCATCCGACATATCAGAAGGCATGATGGATATTGGCAAACAAAAAGCCGACAAGGAAAAACTCGCCGATATAGTTTCATTTCAACGGCAAGACTGCATGAGTCTCGACATCAGCAACGACAACTTTGATGCCGTTATGTCTGCTTTCGGAATACGCAACTTCCCAAGTCTCGATAAGGGACTGGCAGAGATGTGCAGGGTAATGAAACCAGGTGGACATCTTGTCATTATCGAACTCACACACCCTATAGCCTTCCCGATGAAACAACTTTTCAACTTCTATTCGCATCATGTACTGCCTTTCGTGGGACGATTGATATCTAAAGACAGAAACGCCTATGACTATCTGACCAAGACCATTGATGTGTTTCCACAAGGTGAAGAGATGATGCACATTTTAAAAAAAGCAGGATTCAAGGAGCCAAGGTATAAAAGGCTCACTTTCGGCATATGCACCATGTATATGGCTACCAAATGAAATAATCTTTAATTACATACTGTCATGGATAAATATGGTTTGATAGGCTACCCGCTAGGGCATTCATTCTCAAAGAATTTCTTTAACCAGAAATTCGAAGATGAGGGCGTGGATGCTGTGTATGAGAATTTCGAGATTCCAAGCGTAGAGGTGATGCAGGAGGTGGTGGACAAAAACCCCAATCTCAGAGGACTCAACGTGACCATCCCTTATAAGCAGAAGGTGATACCATTTCTCGATTCTATTACTCCCGAAGCGCAGGCCATTGGGGCTGTAAACGTAATCAAGGTGATGCACATCGGAAAAAAAACACTACTCAAAGGATACAACTCTGATGTCATAGGTTTTACAAAAAGTATTGAACCCATGCTCGAGAAATTTCACAAGAAAGCACTCATACTTGGTACGGGTGGAGCATCTAAGGCCATAGACTATGGACTGAGGAGCCTAGGACTGGAAACAGTGTTTGTGAGCCGTTTCAAACGTGACAATACTATACAGTATGCAGATATCACACCCGAAGTAGTAAGAGAGTATAATGTGATTATTAACTGCACCCCATGCGGAATGTATCCCCATGCCGACGAATGCCCGATGCTACCCTATGAGGCAATGAACGAGCATACAATACTATATGACCTCATCTACAACCCCGACCAGACACTCTTCATGAAGAAAGGTGCCGAATATGGGGCAAACACCAAAAACGGACTCGAAATGCTACTTCTGCAGGCTTTCGCAAGTTGGGATATTTGGAACGATGAGATGTAATTATTTTCACAGACAATCAATAACAATAATAACAGATACTTATAATTTATGAGCAACAGATATACTATGAGAGGCGTAAGCGCCGCAAAAGAAGACGTGCACAACGCTATCAAAAACATAGACAAAGGCATATTCCCGCAGGCTTTCTGCAAAATAATTCCCGACATTCTCGGCGGTGATCCCGAATATTGCAATATCATGCATGCCGACGGAGCAGGTACCAAATCATCGCTTGCTTACATATATTGGAAAGAAACTGGTGACCTGTCAGTATGGAAGGGAATAGCCCAGGATGCACTCATCATGAATACCGACGACTTACTGTGCGTGGGAGCCGTTGACAATATACTCGTGTCGAGCACCATCGGACGCAACAAGATGCTTGTGCCAGGAGAGGTGATAAGCGCCATTATCAATGGTACCGATGAACTATTGCAGCGCATGCGAGATATGGGGGTGGGCATCTATTCCACTGGAGGCGAAACCGCTGACGTGGGCGATCTGGTGCGCACCATCATAGTAGACTCTACTGTGACATGCCGCATGAAACGTTCAGATGTTATTAACAATGCCAACATCAAACCCGGTGACGTGATAGTGGGATTGGCCTCTTTTGGACAGGCCACTTATGAGGATGAATACAATGGTGGAATGGGAAGCAACGGACTCACCTCTGCACGCCATGACGTGTTTACCAAATACCTCGCAGAGAAGTATCCCGAGAGCTATGACCATAGTGTTCCTGAGGAACTGGTTTATAGCGGAAAATACAGACTCGACACCCCTGTGGAGGGCTCACCCAAACCAGCAGGAAAACTCGTGCTCTCACCAACACGCACCTACGCTCCTGTAATCAAGCGAATACTCAACGAGATGAGAGTTGATATACATGGTATGGTACACTGCACAGGAGGCGCACAGACCAAGGTACTGCATTTCGTGGGCGACAACTGTAAGGTAGTGAAAGACAATATGTTTGCCGTGCCTCCACTCTTCAAAGCAATCCAGGAACAGAGCGGCACCGACTGGAAAGAGATGTATAAGGTATTTAACATGGGGCACCGCATGGAGATATATGTGTCACCAGAGCATGCCGACAAGATAATAGAGATTAGTCGCAACTTCAATATTGACGCACAGGTGATAGGACATATAGAGGAGGGACAGAAGAGTCTGACCATCAATTCTGAATTTGGAGTGTTCGAATATTAATTCCCCCTGTAACCATTAGAAATTCATTCATTTGATTACGATATGCCAGAAAACAACAGCATACTTGAAAAACTCGAAGGACTGGTGAGCAGACACGAAGAGGTGGCAACACTCATCACAGACCCTTCGGTAATTGCCGACCAAGAAAGATACGTAAAACTGACACGCGAGTATAAAGACCTCAGCGATATCATGGAAGCAAGAAAGAAATATATTTCTTGCCTCAACTCAATAAGCGAGGCCAAGGAGATACTGGCCAACGAGAGCGACCCCGAAATGAGGGAGATGGCCAGAGAGGAACTGGCCAGTGCCGAGGAGCAGCAACCCAAGATTGAGGAGGAAATAAAACTCGCATTAGTACCCAAAGACCCTGAGGACGCCAAGAACGTGCAAATGGAGATAAGGGCTGGAACAGGTGGCGATGAGGCTGCCCTCTTTGCCGGTGACCTTTTTGCAATGTATAAAAAATACTGCGACTCAAAGGGTTGGAACCTCTCTATTACCAGCGTGAGCGAAGGTTCGGTTGGAGGATATAAGGAGATAGACTTTGCCGTGAGCGGCGATGGTGTCTATGGAATACTTAAATACGAGTCGGGAGTACACCGCGTGCAACGTGTGCCTGCCACAGAAACACAGGGACGCATGCATACCAGCGCAGCCACAGTAGCAGTATTGCCCGAGGCTGACAAGTTTGAGGTAAACATCAACGAAGGCGACATCAAATGGGATACATTCCGTAGTTCAGGTGCTGGTGGACAGAACGTTAATAAGGTTGAATCGGGAGTTAGATTGCGCTACCCTTGGAAAAACCCAAATACGGGCGAAACAGAGGAGATTCTAATCGAATGTACTGAAACCCGCGACCAACCCAAGAATAAGGAGCGTGCCCTATCGAGACTACGCACTTTTATCTATGATCGCGAGCACCAAAAATATGTGGACGACATAGCCAGCAGACGCAAAACCTTAGTGTCAACAGGCGATAGAAGTGCAAAGATACGCACCTACAACTTCCCTCAAGGACGCGTTACCGACCACCGAATAGGTTATACCACCCACGACCTGCAAGGATTTCTCGGTGGCAACATACAGGATATGATCGATGCCCTCACTGTGGCCGAAAATGCCGAAAGAATGAAAGAGTCAGAACTTTAAAAATTGATTATTATCCATAAAAATAAACTGATTATGAACAGACAGCAACTCATACAGCAGATAAAAGAGAAGCGCAGTTTCCTCTGCGTGGGTCTCGATACCGATATCAACAAAATCCCTGAGCATCTGCGCAACAATGAAGATTCTATCTTCGATTTCAACAAAGCCATCATAGATGCCACTGCACCCTATTGCGTGTGCTATAAGCCTAACCTTGCTTTCTATGAAGCTTTTGGTTCAAAGGGTATCATCTCTTTTGAGAAAACAATTGAGTATCTCAAAACCAACTATCCAAACCATTTCATAATTGCCGATGCCAAACGTGGCGACATCGGCAATACCTCATCCATGTATGCCCGCACCTTCTTCGACGAGTATGACGTAGATGCTCTCACAGTGGCTCCTTATATGGGTGAAGACAGCGTAACCCCATTCCTCCAGTATGAAGGTAAATGGGTTGTGCTATTAGCACTCACAAGCAATAAAGGCAGCCATGATTTCCAATTAACCGAGTCTGCAGATGGCGAGCGCCTCTTCGAAAAAGTGCTCAAACGCAGCCAGCAGTGGGGCAACAGCGAGAACATGATGTATGTAGTAGGAGCCACACAGGGCGAAATGTTTGCTGATATCAGACGGATAGCACCCGACCATTTCCTGCTTGTACCAGGAGTTGGTGCCCAAGGAGGTAGCCTTCAGCAAGTATGCAAATACGGAATGAACAAGGATTGCGGACTATTGGTCAACTCATCACGTGGCATCATCTATGCTAGCCAAGGCACCGATTTCGCAGAGAAGGCTGCCGCTAAGGCAAAGGAACTTCAGGAGGAAATGGCAGCAGAACTGCAGTCCATACTCTAACAACAGAGGCACCACTGCAAGACCAACCTCAAATAATCATGATAAATGGATAATTGCAAGATTATCAACGATCCGGTATTCGGATTTATCAAGATACCCAAGGGGTTGCTGATGGATATTGTCAACCACCCCCTCATGCAACGTCTTACTAGGATAAACCAACTGGGGCTTGCCTCGGTGGTTTATCCCAGTGCACGCCACACCCGATTTCAGCATTCCATAGGTGCCTACCACCTCATGAGCGGTGCCATCCTCTCATTGCAACAAAAAGGGTGCTTCATCTTCGACAGCGAGGCGGAAGCAGCGGGAGCAGCCATACTCATGCACGACATAGGACATGCTCCCTTCAGTCATGTGCTCGAGCATACACTCATCTCTGGCATCTCACACGAGGAAATATCGATGATGATGATGGAGGTTATCAACCGCGACCTTGGCGGACAGTTAACCCTTGCCATCAAACTCTTCAAGGATGACTATCCCAAGCATTTCCTGCACCAACTCATAAGCAGCCAACTTGATATGGACAGACTCGACTATCTCAGGCGCGACTGTTTCTTCACTGGTGTTACAGAGGGAAACATTGGGAGCGACAGAATAATCAAGATGCTTAATGTGGCCAACGATGAATTGGTGGTGGAACACAAAGGCCTGTTCTCAATAGAAAACTACCTCACGTCAAGGCGACTGATGTATTGGCAGGTATACTTACACAAAACGGCAGTCGCCTCAGAACGCATACTAGTGAGCGCACTCCTGAGGGCCAAGCATCTATGCGCCATGGGACAGAATGTGTTTGCCTCTCCTGCCCTCGCCTATTTCCTCAAAAACAATGTAAACGCCCAGTGGTTTGCCACTCACAACGAATGTCTCGGAATGTATTCTCAACTCGATGACAGCGATATATGGTGCGCACTCAAGGTGTGGGCTCAGCATGACGACAAGATACTGGCCACCCTCGCACAATGCATGATCGAGCGTAAGGTGTGGAAGACAGAGGTTATAGACACTCCTCCAGCAGCTGATCACATTGATAGATTGCGTGCAAGTTTAGCTGACGCCCTCGGCATCAATATCTGTGACACGCATTATTTCTACGACGTAGTGACAATAGAAAAAGACATGTATGACATAGGCAACGACAGTATCACAATTATTTACAAAGATGGAACCAAAATGGATTTATCGGAGGCTTCTGACCTACTAAATATTGAGCTTCTATCAAAAAAAATCAGAAAATATTACCTTTGTTATCATCGTTTCTAATTTTTTTTTGCTATATTTGCATTAATAATACAACTATTACTACACATATGGAATTTACAGCTAAGCAGATTGCAGATTTGATTGGTGGCAAAGTGGAAGGTAATGAAAACGCTACCGTTCACACCTTTGCTAAGATAGAGGAAGGCGCCGAAGGAGCCATCTCATTCCTCTCTAATCCAAAATATACACAGCATATTTATGACACCAAATCGAGTATCGTTTTGGTAAACAATGATTTACAACTCGAGCACCCCGTAAAAACCACCCTTATCCGCGTGGAAAACGCCTATGAGTGCGTAGCCAAACTAATGCAACTCTATGCTTCCACCCTGCCACGCAAGAAGGGAATAAGCGAGAGAGCATGCATATCTGAAAGCGCCAAAATTGGTGAAGATTGCTATGTAGGTGCCTTTGCCGTGATTGGCGACAATGCCGTGATTGGCGACAGATGCGTGATATATCCCAATACCGTCATAGGCGACAAGGTGCAAATGGGAGATGATTGTAACATCTATGCCAACGTGACCATATACGAGCGTTGTAAATTAGGAAATAATGTGACAATACATTCTGGCAGCGTGATTGGTGCCGATGGATTCGGATTTGCTCCTAATACCGAGGGTTACAACAAGATTCCACAACTGGGAATAGTGTGCATTGAGGATGATGTGGAGATTGGTGCCAACACCTGCATCGACCGCTCAACAATGGGTCAGACCATCATACATAAGGGTGTGAAACTCGACAACCTCATCCAAGTGGCACACAATGTAGAAATTGGCGAAAATACCGTCATGTCTGCACAGGTGGGCATTGCCGGAAGCACCAAGATCGGTTCATGGTGCATGTTTGGCGGACAGGTGGGATTAGCCGGACATATACATATCGGCGACAAGACATTCCTGGGTGCACAAAGTGGAGTACCAGGAAACATCAAGGGCAACGAAACACTCATAGGCACACCACCCATGGAACCCAAGGCCTATTTCAAGTCGCAAGCAGTATTCCGCAAACTTCCCGACATGTATAAGCAACTCAACGAATTGGCCAAGGAGGTAAAAGCACTCAAAGGAGAATAACAACAATAACCCGATAAACTACCAACTACATAAGATATGGACATAACAATGAAACAGAAAACCCTCAAAGGCAGTTTTTCACTCTGTGGCAAGGGATTACATACAGGTCTAAGCCTTACGGTGACATTCAATCCAGCTCCCGAGAACAGCGGATACGTAATACAGCGTATTGACGTGGAAGGCATGCCTATTATAGAAGCTATAGCCGAAAATGTTATTGACACACAACGTGGCACAGTGCTGGGCAAAGGAGACGTCAGGGTGTCTACAGTGGAGCATGGTCTGGCAGCTCTCTATGCCATGGGCATCGACAACTGTCTCATACAGGTAAACGGTCCCGAGTTTCCTATACTCGACGGAAGCGCAGTGCAGTATGTAAACAAGATAAACGAGATAGGCACCGAGGAGCAAAACGCTCCCAAAGACTGGTACATAATCCGCAAGAAGATTGAGGTTAAAGACGAACAGACAGGCTCAAGCATCACCATACTGCCTGACGAGGAGTTCTCACTCACTACCATGTGCTCATTCAACTCAAAATTTATCAATAGCCAGTTTGCTACTCTCGAACATATAAACGACTTCGTAAAAGAAATAGCGCCAGCTCGTACCTTCGTATTTGTCAGAGACATAGAACCACTCCTTAAGGCAAATCTCATCAAGGGTGGCGACCTCGACAATGCCATCGTGATGTATGAAAAACAGATATCTCAGGAACAACTCGACAAACTTGCCGACATGATACATGTTGAGCACCGCGACGCTACTGAATTGGGCTACATACAGCACAAGCCACTGGTTTGGGAAAATGAGTGCACACGCCACAAACTACTCGATATCATCGGCGACATGGCCCTCATCGGCAAACCCATTAAGGGCAGAATAATTGCCACCCGACCAGGACATAGCATCAACAACAAGTTTGCACGACAGATGCGCAAGGAGATACGCAAGCACGATATACAGGCACCCATATATGATCCCAACCAGGAACCGCTCATGGATGTCAATCGTATACGCGAATTGCTTCCACACCGCTATCCCATGCAGCTCGTCGACAAAGTGATAGCCTTAGGCGCCACCAGCATCGTTGGTGTAAAGAATGTGACCAGCAACGAACCATTCTTCCAGGGCCATTTCCCTCAGGAACCTGTAATGCCTGGCGTACTTCAGATAGAGGCCATGGCACAGTGCGGCGGACTGCTTGTGCTCAACACGTTAGAAGAACCAGAGCGCTGGTCCACATATTTCATGCGCATAGACAACGTGAAATTCAGGCAGAAGGTTGTGCCTGGCGACACACTTCTATTCAAGGTAGACCTTCTGGCACCAGTCAGACACGGAATTTCTTCTATGAAGGGATATGTCTTTGTAGGCGACCATGTGGTGTCTGAAGCCACATTCACTGCACAGATAGTGAAAAACAAGTAGGCTGCCACTACATCGAAAAAAACAAGAATAATAACATACCATACGACTATGAATCAAATAAGTTCAATGGCCTTTGTGCATCCCGAGGCACAACTCGGCGACAACAACATCATCGGACCATTCTGCTATATAGACAAGAATACGGTGATAGGCAATGGCAACCATCTCATAAGCAATGTGACCATACATACTGGTGCACGCATCGGCGACAATAATGAGTTCTTCCCAGGTGCAAGTATCAGCACCAAACCCCAAGACCTCAAGTTCAATGGCGAAGAGACAACTTGCGTGGTGGGCAACAACAACAGCATAAGGGAAAATGTTACCATAAGTCGTGGCACAGCCAGTAAAGGACTGACCGAGGTGGGCAGCAACAACCTGCTGATGGAATGTGTGCATGTGGCTCACGACTGTAAGTTAGGCAGCGGACTCATCATCGGTAATGCCACCAAGTTTGCAGGCGAGGTGGTAGTAGACGACAATGCCATAGTCAGTTCCACTGTTCTCTGTCATCAGTTCTGCCGCATAGGAGGCTATGTGATGATACAGGGCGGATGCCGCTTTAGTCTCGACATCCCACCATATATTATTGCAGGCAAAGAGCCCACCCGCTTCTGCGGTCTCAACATCATTGGATTGAGAAGGCGAGGATACAGCAACGAGCAGATAGACATCATCCACGACGCATACCGCATCATCTATGCCAAGGGACTGCTCAAGGATGGTGTGGCTGAGGCAAGAGAGAAATATCCAGACTCCAAGGAGGTGGAATATATATGCTCGTTTATCGAGTCATCAAAGAGGGGTGTGATACGCTGACACGTGAACAATAAACTCATAGTGGTAACTGGTCCTACGGCTGTAGGTAAAACCGAACTCTGCATAGACATTGCCCGGCATTTCAATACGCCAGTAATTAATGCAGACTCAAGGCAGATATACCGTGACATGACAATTGGCACTGCGGCGCCCACGCCACAACAGATGGCCGCCGCAGTGCATTACAACGTGGGCATCCTCAATATCAACGAATACTTCAGTGCATCGCTATATGAACAGATGGTGATGACACAACTCGATGATATCTTCAGCCGCCAGACAACCACTCCCAACGGCAACAAGGTGGCACTACTCTCAGGAGGCAGCATGATGTATATAGATGCTGTTTGCAACGGCATCGACGACATACCAACAGTAAGAGACGATATAAGGGAAGACCTGAAACGCCGATTGAGCCAAGAAGGGCTGCAACCGCTGCTCGACCAGTTGAGCAAACTTGATCCAGAGTATTACAACATCGTAGACAGACACAACTACCGCCGGGTGGTGCATGCTCTGGAGATATGCATACAAACAGGCAACACATACACCTCATTCAGAACTAACGCACCCAAAGAACGTCCCTTTGATATCATCAAGATAGGGCTAAACAGAGATAGGGTCGAACTCTATGAAAGGATAAACCGCAGGGTAGACATGATGATGGAGATGGGATTTCTCGACGAGGTGCACAGACTGCTCCCCTATCGCCACTGCAACTCACTTAACACAGTGGGATACAAGGAACTGCTCAACTATCTTGATGGGTTAATAACCCTCGACCAGGCAGTGGAACAGATCAAATCAAACACACGACGCTACGCTAGAAAACAACTCACATGGTATAGGCGAGACGAATCAATTAAATGGTTTAAGCCCGACCACAACAAAGAAATAATGACTTATTTATCTCAATTATGAGCAAATATGCAGACTATAGAGGAGGCATGGCAGGATACTGTCTTCACCTCATAATTTCCAAGTTAAAGAGTGCTGGTATATGGTATCTTGGCTTATACCGAGGCAGGCCATGGTATATTAAAACCGTGTCAGTACTTGCCACCTTCTTTGTTTCCTTTATTATTTATCTCGGAGCCGTAGACATCAATTTCCTCTGGCTCTTTGGCAAGTCACCAGGTTTCAGCACTATCTCTAATCCTGTAAACCCACAGGCATCCGAACTCTATAGTGCAGATGGTGTGATGATAGGCAAGTATTTTAATGAGAATCGTACACCTGTGGCTTACGAAGATGTCAACCCGATATTCTGGCAGGCACTTGTGGATACGGAGGATGAGCGTTTCTACAAGCATTTCGGTATCGATGTGCAGGGTGTGTTTGCAGCCATTAAGGATTATGTCGTACATCATGATGCACGCGGAGCCTCCACCATCACGCAACAGTTGGTGAAAAACATGTTTCGCGTGCGCACCAACTATTCAACCGGTCTGCTCGGCAATATACCCGGACTCAAGATACTGATCATGAAGAGCAAGGAATGGATTACAGCCGTCAAGATAGAGATGCTCTTCGACAAAAAGGAGATACTAACCATGTATGCCAACACCGTGGATTTCGGCTCTAATGCCTTTGGCATCAAGACAGCATGCAAGACCTATTTTGGCAATACACCCAAAGACCTCACCCCCGACCAGGCCGCCGTGCTTGTGGGCATGCTCAAGGCCACGACCTATTATAACCCTCGGCTCAATCCCAAAAACAGTGAGCACCGACGTAATGTGGTGCTCAACAATATGCTGCAAAAAGGAGATATAACCGCTGCCGCTTATGACACACTCAAAATCAAGCCCATAAGGCTCAACTATAGCGTAGAGAGCAATTATGATGGTCAGGCGCAGTATTTTCGCGAGGCAGTGTCAGACAATCTCAAGGAATGGTGCGAACAGAATGGTTACGACCTCTATACCAGCGGTCTGAAGATATACACAACCATCGACACACGCCTTCAGAAATATGCCGAGCAGGCAGCCATTAAGCAGATGAAGATTGTGCAGCGCAATTTCAATAGCCATTGGGGTAAGACCAACCCATGGCAAGATGAGCGTCATCAGGAGATACCAGGATTTATTGAGGGCATAGCCAAGCGCCTACCCGTATATAGTTATCTCTCCAATAAATACGCCAATCAGCCCGACTCAGTAGAATACTGGCTCAACCAGCCTCACAAGGTAAAGGTGTTTGACTATGAGCAGGGCACCATAGAGATGGAGATGAGCACTATGGACTCAATACGTTATATGACCCGTTTCATGCATTGCGGCATGGTGGCCATAGATGCTCGCAATGGGCATGTGAAGGCATGGGTGGGCGATGTCGATTTCTCATCATGGAAATATGACAAGGTTACAGCCATGCGCCAGCCAGGCTCCACATTCAAACTCTTCGTATATGCTGAGGCTATGAACCAAGGGCTCACACCCTGCACCAAACGCAGAGATGAGTACATACGCATGAAAGTGTATGACGCACAGAAAAAAGAAGATGTATGGTGGTGCCCAACCAATGCCAATGGCCATTTCTCGGGCGATTCCATACCGCTCAAGGCAGCATTCGCACAGAGCATAAACTCTGTGGCAGTGAAACTCGGACAGGAGGTGGGCATACCAAACGTGGCTGCCACTGCCAAGGCTATGGGCATAGAGAGCAAATTGCACGAAACACCTTCGCTCGCCCTCGGCGCAAGCGATGTCAACCTGCTCGAACTGGTAAATGCCTATTCTACTGTGGCCAACGATGGCAAGGCTCACTCCCCCGTATTGGTGACACGCATCCTTGACCGCAACGGTAAAGAAGTATACACTGCTCCCGACGAAAATCGTCAGGCCATCAGTTACAAGAGTGCATTCCTCACACAACAATTGCTCAAGGCTGGAATGCACGAACCCGGAGGTACCAGTCAGAGCCTATGGCGCTATGTAGGCAAATTCAAGGATATAGACTTCGGCGGCAAGACTGGCACATCCAACAACCATAGCGACGCATGGTTTGTGGCTGTCAGTCCTCGCATTGTGGTGGGAGCATGGGTAGGTGGCGAATATCGCTGCATCCATTTCCGCACAGGAGCATTGGGACAAGGAAGTCGTACGGCATTGCCTATAACAGGACTATTCCTCGAGGCCATGCTCTCCGACCCCGCATTCAATGAATATCATGCCGTGTATCCAAAGGCACGTCAAGAGATAGACTATGACATGTATAACTGTAGCAGTTATTGGAAAGCCAAAGACGATACACTCGATGTAGACTCAATAGATGTGGACATGCCACAGACAGATGGCACCAATGACAATAACGGCAACCACGGCAATGCTTCCGATGCCCCTGCATCAGCCAACCAAAACCATGGCAACAAAGCCAATGAAGAGGCAACAGAAAAGAAAAAGGCAACCGTAGAAGAAGTTTATTTCTAACTTTTTCCTACATACAATGGCATTATCTCCAAAATAATTGCCTATTTGTTTGGCGGAATAGAAATATATTAGTACCTTTGCACCCGCAAAAGAGCGATGGGCAAATACCAGAGTGGCCAAATGGGGCAGACTGTAAATCTGCTGGCTTTCGCCTTCGGTGGTTCGAATCCATCTTTGCCCACACATTTGAAAGAGGACTGCAAGACCATAATTGCGGTTCTCTTTTTTGTATATCAGACAAGTTAATGTATTGATCAGACAAGTCTGTATCTGTTTTGGAAATTAAAGTATTACTTCAATAAACAAAAACTATTGATATGATAGAAAGAATAAACGAGCGTTATAAGGTTATCCTTGCAAGCAATTCGCCACGAAGGCGTGAACTGCTTGCTGGATTGGGATTGCAATTTGAAGTGAGAGTATTGGCAGACATTGACGAGAATTATCCCCCCACTCTTCCCGCTACCCAAATTGCCAAATATATAGCACACAAGAAAGCAGAAGCCAACAGAGCTATCATGGCCGAGAATGAAATGATCATCACTGCCGACACCATAGTGGTGGTAGATGATATGGTGATGGGCAAGCCAGCCGACGATGCCGATGCCATCAGAATGCTGAGCACACTAAGCGGTAAGACACATAAGGTGATCACCGGCGTATGCATAACGACACTCAACAAGCAGACGGTCTTTGATGTCACCACGGGAGTAACATTCAAAACACTTACAGACGAAGAAATCAATTATTATATCACCCATTTCCATCCAACTGACAAAGCAGGAGCTTATGGCATACAGGAATGGATTGGATATATCGGTGTAACAGGACTCGAAGGCAGTTATTATAATGTGATGGGACTGCCCGTTCAGAGGATATATGATGAACTATGTGCGTTTTGACTAATTCATGCTTAAGTTACGCTTTCATGGTTTATATGGCAATTACAAGGGTTATATGGTAATTACGTGTGAATAAAATACAGAATGATGCACTAAAATGCACAAATATGGAGCATAATTATTTAATAAGGCTTAAAATGTTGATTTTAGGAGTAAAATAATTAAAAATGCGACTAAAAATAGCAGAAATATTTTGTTTGTATGAATATTATTCTTACCTTTGTATCGGACAACTAGTAATTTTAATCTATATTTATCATTTTCCTTCAAGGAACCCCTCTGTGAAGATCGGTTCCTTTTTTTGTTAAATTACCAAAATTGTTTTACAGATAGTACTAAACAACAGAATTTATTCTTACCTTTGCAATACATACATCAAGTAAGACAAGATAAACATATACTCAAATAAGCAAACAAACAGATATAAACGTAAACAATTAAACTATGAAAGATATGAAAAGAAAAGTCTTATCCCTGGCTGCGGCATTATTTGCGTCAGCCACCGTGTCTGCCCAATCTGTGACCATATCAATAAAGGGCACAACCGCCGATACAATCAAACAAGTCCGTCTCTTTGTAAACACCAACCACAAGGATGCCACTTCTATCAATGTCACCAATGGTACCTTCACTTACACAGCCCAGGCAGCAACCAATGATATCATCATAATAGAAGAAGGCGACTTTGAACTAGCCTTTGTTGCCGATGCTACTCCCGTATCTCTCGATTTCAATTCCATGACCATCGATGGCTCTGCTGTCAACAATGAGTTTGGCAAGTTTCAGACAGCCAAGCATGCCTACGACCGCCAGTTGCAGGCCCTTTATCTCGACTATAAGCAGAAGTCTCGTTTGGGCGAAGCCGCCAAGGCAGAGATTGGAGCCATCATACAGCGTTATGACTCCATAGAGAGCATCATCATGGACATGGCAATGGATTATATTCCTAAGCATAAGAGCGATGTGTCGCCCGCCTATCTCATCCATGCCTACTCCAATGGTTTTGACTATGCCACTCTGGAGAAGATCCTTGTATCCGATGCCGCCTATTATAATCATGTAATGACTGGCAAGGCCAAAGAGAACCTCAAGCGATTATCATTGCGCCGACCAGGCAGGATGTTTGCCGACCTTGAGATGTCAGACCCTGCTGGTCAGCCCCATAAGTTGAGCGAGTGGGTTGGTCGTGGTAATTATGTATTGGTTGATTTCTGGGCCAGTTGGTGTGGTCCTTGTCGTCAGGAGATGCCCAATGTAGTAGAGGCATACCGTCGTTATCACGACCGCGGTTTTGATGTAGTAGCAGTCAGTTTCGACCAGGATGCCACATCTTGGAAAAACGGTATTGAGAAACTTGGAATGGTATGGCATAACATCTCCGACCTTAAGGGCTGGCGATGTGCAGCAAGCGAAAAGTATGGAGTAAACAGTATCCCCTCCAATGTGCTTGTAGACCCACAGGGTAAGATAATAGCCTCCGACCTTAGGGGCAATGCCCTACTACTAAAATTGTCTGAGATATATAACAAATAAAGTTCGCACAATAGCAACCACAATCACATTCTGATTGTGGTTGTTTCGTTATAACGTTTTCGAAAGAGAGATGCAGTCAAGCACCATTGCACCAAGTTTGGCATGAATATAAGATATGATGACAAGGCTAAAAAGACGCTATCTGATTAATAGTTGTAAATGTATTAAAACAGTCATATAGATGTGTGCATAATACCATGTATTAATTAACCATAAACTGTGTTTGATTTATATTCCGCACTGCGGAATATATGTTCACCACTGCGGAATATATGTTCCGCACTGCGGAATATACGTTCACCACTGCGGAATATAACCCAAATGCCTGTTATATGAAAATATCAACAGGCATTGCGAGACAATAACAACAGGTAATAATGAAAATCTCAACAACAATCCTAAGGGGATTAAAGAGGAAGACATTACCATGCTCTATAGTCGAGTGGTGTGAAGGATATTAACTTCAAGATATCTCTAAAAAGTAAGCATTCGATAAACCACAGGTAGTATTACCTATATACTATAGTTACAGCGACTATCACTTCATACTGGAGTTGATAGCCGCTGTAATCTTTTGCACCTATATACCGTAGTGGTTCTATACTTTATCACGCAGTTTTGTCATTATTGCATCCTGA
>JALFPC010000058.1 GCA_022782305.1 Prevotella sp.
CACCAACCCATTCTTTGCACCATACGGCACACCACACGACACCGTGCCCTTCGACCGCATCACCGTGGCCGATTTCGAGGAGGCATTCATGGAAGGAATACGCCGCGACAATGAATATATGCAGAGGATGACCTCAAACCCCGAGGCTCCCACATTCGAAAACACCATCATCAACCCCTTCGACGATAATGGCTATTATGACCTGCTCGATGATGTGTCTACAGTGTTCTTCAACTTGCTCAGCGCCGAAACCAACGATGAAATGGATGCACTGGCACAGAAGATGAGCCCCATACTCACACAGCATGCCAACGACATGAGCCTCAACCCAGAGATGTTTAAAAGGGTGAAAAGTGTGTATGAACAATACCGCGACCATGAGCCTGGAGAAGACAAGATACTGGTAGACAACTGCTATGAGGGACTCATACGAAACGGTGCAGCACTCGACGAGAAAGGTAAGGCCAGACTGCGCATGCTGACCGAGAAACTCAGCATGCTCTCCCTGCAGTTCTCGCAAAACCTGCTCAAGGAAACAAAGAAATTTAAACTCAACATCACCAACAAGGAGATGCTCAGCGGACTGCCCGACACCGCCATGGAGGCTGCCGCCAAAACTGCCGCCGAAGATGGCAACGAGGGATGGACATTCACCCTCGACATGCCAAGCTATGGACCCTTTATCACCTATGCCGACAACCGCAACCTGCGCAAACAGATGTTTATGGCACGCAACACCCTCTGCGTGAAGAAAAACGACGAAAACAACGTAAGGATATGTCGCGACATCATCAATACCAAACTCAAACTGGCCCAACTGCTCGGATATCAATCCTATGCCGACTATGCACTTAAACGTCGTATGGCCGAAACACCGCAGAGAGTCAACAAGTTTCTCGACGACTTGCTCAAGGCATACAAACCCGCTGCAAAACGAGAAATGAAAGCCATTGAGACCATGGCACAGAAATATCAAAAAAGACACATCTCACTCAAACCCTGGGATATATCCTACTATACTCACAAACTCAAGAAAAAACGCTACGACATTGATGCCGAAATGCTGCGCCCCTATCTCAAACTGGAGAATGTGATAAGTGGCGTGTTTGCCCTGGCCACACGACTCTATGGCATCACCTTCAAGGAGAATACCGACATTCCTGTGTATCATCCTGACGTAAAGGCCTACGAGGTGTATGACCACGATGGCTCATATCTCGCTGTGCTCTATGCCGACTTCCATCCGCGCAAGGGCAAGCAGGGTGGCGCATGGATGACCCAATACCAAGGACAGTATATCACCCGCAAGGGAGAGAACATACGCCCGCATGTGAGCTTGGTGATGAACTTTACCAAACCCACCGACTCCAAACCGTCGCTGCTCACACTCGGAGAGGTGCAGACATTCCTGCATGAGTTCGGGCATGCACTGCACGGCATCTTCTCAAACACACGCTATGAGTCGCTCAGCGGCACCAACGTGCTGTGGGATTTCGTAGAACTGCCCTCGCAATTCATGGAAAACTATGCCCTTGAGAAGGAATTCCTGCACACCTTCGCCCACCATTACGAAACGGGCGAACTGATTCCCGACACCCTGGTAGACAAGGTAATCAAAAGCCGCAATTTCATGGCGGGCATGGCAGGCATGCGCCAACTCAGTTTCGGCATCCTCGACATGGCATACTTCACGCGCACAAGCACACTCAAGACCAGCATACAGCGCTTTGAGCACGAGGCATGGCAGAGGGCCATCATCACACCACAGGCCCCATCGGCATGTATGACCGTGCAGTTCGGACATATCATGTCGGGCGGCTACAGTGCCGGATATTACAGTTATAAATGGGCAGAAGCACTCGAAGCCGACGTTTTTGCCGAATTCAAGAAACACGGTATCTTCAACCGACAAACGGCACAACGTTTCAGAGATACCATCCTCTCGCGCGGCGCCACCGACCATCCCCTCAACCTCTTCAGGCAGTTTAAGGGTTGCGACCCATCTATCACTGCACTGCTCATCAGGGAGGGACTAAAGAAGCAACAATAAAACAAAACAAAACAAACAAAACTAAATATGATTATGCCACAAGACAAACAGTATGCCCTCGACCTGCGCTACCTGCGCATGGCCAGGATATGGGCCGAAAATAGTTACTGCAAACGCAGGCAGGTGGGTGCCCTGGTGGTCAAAGACAAAATGATCATCAGCGACGGCTACAACGGCACACCCAGTGGTTTTGAAAATATATGCGAAGACGACAACAACGCCACAAAACCATACGTGCTGCACGCCGAAGCAAATGCCATAACAAAACTGGCACGAAGCGAAAACAACAGCGATGGCGCCACCATCTACATAACCGCATCGCCATGCATAGAATGCGCCAAACTCATCATTCAGGCAGGCATCAAAAGGGTGGTATATGGTGAGCAATACCGACTCGAAGACGGCATAAGACTGCTCGAAAAAGCAGGTATCGAAGTAATTTACCTAAACCC
The DNA here is from genome assembly GCA_022782305.1 of Prevotella sp. Taxonomy (GTDB): domain Bacteria; phylum Bacteroidota; class Bacteroidia; order Bacteroidales; family Bacteroidaceae; genus Prevotella. The sequence continues at coordinate 2,503 of JALFPC010000058.1, forward strand.
CGACAGCCATGAGTAAAAATAGCAACAAACGACTGATGCCCATAGTGATGGCAATAAGCGTGATTGTGGGCATCGTGATAGGCACATTCTATGCCAACCATTTCTCGGGCAACCGACTAAGCATCATCAACTCCAGCAGCAACAAACTAAACAATCTGCTGCACATCATCGACGACCAATATGTAGACACCATCAGCATAAACCAACTGGTGGAGAAAGCCATGCCAAAGATACTATCGGAATTAGATCCCCACTCGGTGTATATATCCGCCAAGGATGTGCAGGCAGCCAATGACGACCTCAAGGGTTCCTTCTCGGGTGTAGGCATCGAATTCATCATACGCGAAGATACCATACGCGTGCAAAACGTGATCAAGAATGGTCCTGCCGACCGTGCTGGCGTACTGGCAGGCGACAGGATAGTGAGCGTCGACGACAAACCCTTTGTGGGCAAGGAGGTGACCAACGAGCAGGCCATGCACAAGCTCAAGGGTCCCAAGGATACCAAGGTTAAACTCGGACTGATGTCGTATGGCAGCAAGAAGGTGCGCACTGTTACTGTGACCCGCGGCGACATAACCCAAAAGAGCATCTCGGCTGTATATATGCTCGACAACAGCACAGGATATATAAAGGTCAAGAACTTTGGCGAGACCACCTATCCCGAACTCCTCGTGGCACTGGCCCAATTGTCTGAGAATGACTTCAAGCATCTCATCATAGACCTGCGCAGCAATACTGGCGGCTATCTCAATTCTGCCGTGCAGATGATAAACGAATTCCTGCCTAAAGACCGCCTAATCGTGTATACCCAAGGTCGCAAGGAGCCACGACAACTATATAAGAGCGATGGTCGCGGCAGTTATCAAGACATACCCCTAACCATACTTATCGACGAGGCATCGGCATCGGCATCAGAGATCTTTGCGGGAGCCATACAAGACAACGACCGCGGCACCATCATCGGCAGACGCTCATACGGCAAGGGATTGGTACAGAAACCCATATCATTCAGCGATGGTTCAATGCTGCGCCTCACCATAGCACGCTATTACACCCCATCCGGACGCTGCATACAGAAACCATACGAAATGGGCGACGAAGAGGGATATCAGGACGACCTCATACAGCGCTACAACCATGGCGAATTCTTCTCTCAAGACAGCATCCACCACACAGGACCCAAATACCACACTGTAAACGGGCGCGTGGTGTATGGTGGCGGTGGCATTACTCCCGACATTTTCATTGCACAAGACACCACCAACATAACCTCTTATCTGCAAGAAGCCATTCTCTCGGGACTCATACTGCAATATGCCTTCAACTATACCGATGCCAACAGAGAGAAATTGTCAAAGATGACCGACATGCGCCACCTGACCGACTATCTCAAGAAACAGCAGATGGTAGACAAATTCGCCTCGTTTGCCGAAAACAATGGTTTGCGCCGTCGAAACCTGATGATACGCAAATCATATCATCAACTCGAAAAACTCATACACGGTCGAATCATCTATAATATCCTCGACGAGCAGGCATATCTTGAATATGTAAACCAAGACGACCCTGTGATAAAGGCCGCCCTCAATGAATGGAAAAAAGGTGATAATAACAAACGGAAGAAACGCTAAGCAGATATTGTATCGGCGATAATCTAAGCAAATCTAATATCGGCGATAATCTGCGCTCCAACCCTCTCGTTGAGCCGCCGCACATATTCTGCCCTCTGCATGCTAAGATCATGTCGGAGGGCAGGATTGTTTAGTTTTACCATGAGAGTCTGGTTGAAGATAAATACTTCTCGTGTATATTTGGCAATTAATGGACCCGCCACTTCAGGCCACGACTCAATTAATCGCCTCTGCAATAGCGGCGTTTCCAGTCCCAGACTTCTCAGGTTGGTCATTATCAAGTCTGAAATATTCTTAACATCACGCTTAAACATATCAGTGGTTTTGGTTATTCCTTCATTTGATATTCCATTTTCTATTCCACGTTAGTCTTCACCACCCCGTTTTCCACCTCGAATATAGAGTAGCATCCTGCATGGTTTACAAGTATCTTGTCGAGGTGCAGTCTGTTGGTATCAGTGATAAACACCTGTCCGAAATCCTCTGTAGACACCAGTTGCACTATCCTCCCCACCCTCTCGGCATCCAGTTTGTCGAAGATGTCGTCGAGCAGCAGCATAGGTTGAGCATTGGTTGCCTCCTTGCGTAGCAGTTCAAACTGCGCCAGTTTGAGCGATATGACGTAAGTTTTGTTTTGCCCTTGACTACCCTCCCTTCTCATAGGATGGTTGTCAATAGTAATGCTGAGGTCATCGCGGTGAATACCATGCAACGAATATCCCACGGCCAGGTCTTTCATCCTATCTCGCTGTATCACGTCTATGAGTGGTCCTCGCTGGCAGTGCGACATATATTCCAGTCCCACCCTTTCATTGTCGGCAGAGATATGGCTGTAATATCTCTGAAAGATAGGCATAAGCCTCTTCACGAAATCATCCCTGCGCCTGAATATGTCCTCGCCGGCTGTTGCCATCTGCTCTTCCAGTATAGCCATCACGGTCATGTCGGTATGTTGCCCAGCCTGCTCCATCTGCTTGAGCAGCATGTTGCGCTGCTGTAGTGCACGGTTATACTGATTGAGCAGGTTGAGATAAGTGCGGTCATACTGCGCTATCACCATATCCATGAGTTTGCGCCTCTCTTCGCTTTGCCCCTCAATGAGCATGATGTCAGAGGGTTCCACCATCACTATAGGTATGAGTCCGATATGCTCCGACAGGCGTTTATACTCTTTGCCGTCGCGCTTCACCCTTTTCTTCTGCCCCCGTTTCATTCCGCAATAGATGGCCATGGGGTCTCCGTGGTCGTCGGCATATTCAGCATCAATGACAAAGAAATCCTGTCCGTGCTTTATCACCTGCGAGTCTACGGGATTATGGCTACTACGGCAGAACGAGAGGTAATAGATGGCATCAAGTATATTGGTTTTGCCCGCCCCGTTATTGCCGACAAAACAGTTGAACTTTGGCGACAGGCAGATGCTTGCCTCGCCTATGTTTCTGTAGTTTATAACTGAAAGTTTCTTTAAAATCATACCAATAATGATGCAAAGTTAGTGTATTTCGCACTGAAAAACGAAAAAAGGCGTCGAAAAATTTCAGTATCTGCAATAAAATAAGTAATTTTGCGGTGATTTTTGTGCCTACACCCCAATAGTGCAGCAAAATCATGGCATCAGCATGCCATAGCCAGTAATGAAATGAATAAACAAAAAGACAAATAAAACAAAATGGCAAACAACAAAGAGCAAGCACCTCTCACCATTGAAGAGGTAAGCAAGACAGAAGCATTCTTCGACAAATACAAGAAGGCTTTGATCTATGGTATCGTGGCAGTAATCGTGATTATTGCTGGAGTGATTGTATACAACACCTATGTGGCTGGTCCACGCGAAGACAAGGCAAGCACCATTCTGGCCAAGGGACAGGACTATTTCGCCCAGGGTCAATTTGACAAGGCCTTGAAGGGCGACGGCAACTATCTCGGCTTTGTGACAATAGCATCAGATTATAGCGGCACCGATGCTGGCAATTTGGCTAATCTCTATGCTGGACTCTGCTATGCACAGACAGGCAAGTGGACAGAAGCCGCACAGTATCTCGAGAAATATTCACCTGCCGACGACCAGATGGTAAGCCCTGCCGCACAGGGGGCTCTGGGCAATGCCTACGCAAACCTCAAGCAGTATGACAAGGCTGTAGAGACACTCAAGAAGGCTGCCAAGATGGCCAACAACAATAGTCTCTCTCCCACCTTCCTTATTCAGGCTGGAGAGATTCTCGAAAGCCAGGGCAAGAAAGAAGAGGCTCTCAAGCTCTATCAGCAGGTCAAGGCAGATTACGTAAACTCTATGGCTTATCAGACCATCGACAAGTATATAGAACGCGCATCAAAATAAATACGCACCTTATTAATATATAAATACTTGAGATGGCCACCAAATTCCATAATCTTTCAGACTACGATTCCAATACCGTGCCCGATGCCAGCAACATGTGCTTTGGCATCGTGGTATCGGAATGGAATCCAGAAATAACAAGCGCACTGCTCGATGGTGCCGTGAGCACTCTCGAGAAGCACGGCGCACTGCCCGAAAACATACATGTGAAGACAGTGCCTGGCAGTTTCGAACTTATTTATGGAGCACATCAGATGACCCTCAACGGCGGATTTGATGCTATCATAGTGCTCGGCTCCGTAATACGTGGAGAGACTCCTCATTTCGATTATATATGCCAAGGTGTCACCTCGGGCATAGCCGCACTTAATACCAAGAGCACCATTCCCGTGATTTATGGCCTGTTGACCACCGAAGATATGGAGCAGGCCAAAGACCGCAGCGGAGGCAAATATGGCAACAAGGGCGACGAGTGTGCCATAGATGCCATCAAAATGGCAAAATTCTGATTACCATGAAATTAGTATCCTGGAATGTGAATGGTTTGCGCGCATGCGCTGGCAAGGGTTTTGGTGATATCTTTGCCTCTCTCGATGCCGACTTCTTCTGCCTGCAAGAAACAAAAATGCAGGCAGGGCAGCTCGACTTGCAGTTTAGCGGCTATCAGTCATATTGGAACTATGCCGATCGCAAAGGCTATTCAGGCACATGCATCTATACGCGCCACACTCCATTGGCGGTAACCTATGGTATAGGCATCGACGAGCATGACCATGAGGGCCGTGTGATCACCCTCGAGATGGATACTTTCTTTCTGGTATGCGTCTACACCCCAAATGCTCAGGATGGTTTGCGCCGTCTTGACTATCGCATGCAGTGGGAGGATGATTTCCGCGCCTATCTCATGTCGCTCGACACTCGCAAGCCAGTGATAGTATGCGGCGATCTCAACGTGGCTCACAACGACATAGACCTCAAGAATCCCAAGACCAACCACAACAATCCCGGTTTCACCGACGAGGAGCGTGGCAAGTTCTCGTCTCTTCTCTCAAGCGGATTTAGCGACACCTTCCGTGAGCTTCATCCCGAAGATGCCACCTATTCATGGTGGTCATACCGTTTTCATGCACGCGAAAAGAACATCGGTTGGCGCATAGATTATTTTTTGTGCTCAAACCGCATCATGCCGTCAGTAACGTCTGCAAGCATACATACAGACATCTTCGGTTCCGACCACTGCCCTGTGGAACTAATCATAGAGTTGTGAACTTTATAATTGTACATATAAACCCTGTATCTCATCACCTTACTCGTTACTTCTTTGTACGCTTTTGACATAGTGCTAATATTTTTAGATTTAAACGCTGCAAAGATACGAAATCACAAAAGGGCAAAGTGTCCATAACTGTTCATAACTGTCCATAACTGCGATTTTTTTCAAAATGTGTCTAAACGCACCTCCATGTCCACACTGTTTGCATAAAACCCTTGCACAATCCAAAAAATTGCCTTACCTTCGCAGCAACATACTTCCCCCGCTTCCCGTAAGAACAGCGCGCTCAGGGTAAGTTTATTTTTTTATGGACATGACATATGCGCCCATCATAGTCGATTATGTAATAGGCGACTCAGCATCAACGCAATTGTCCCGCGTCGAACAAGGCTGCCATTTGTCACTATACCAAGTGACACGAAGAAAGTCTATTATGTCTTGTCGATAATCCTGTATCTCTTGCAGACAATCAATCCTAACAATACTTTTGTTACAAGGTTCAAGTCTTTGCTTGCAAAATATCCAAGTGTTGATGTGACTGCCATGGGCTTTCCCTCAGGCAACTGGCAGGACGAACCACTCTGGAGCACTCAAAGCTAAAATGTACATGGTTCACTTCATACCTGTCCCCATGACCCTTTGTTAAAACGTTCGACATAATACTACCTAATATAATTGCGGTACATAATTATTCATTTTATCTTGATTTGGCAAGAAAAGTCCGAAAAACTTTAAGTATTTCGGACAAAATAGTGGTCTTAATTTGTAAAATGATACTTTTGAGCAGCCAAATGCTATGTTTTCATTGTTCAAGAGTAAATATAACAAGATGTAATCTTTAATTGGCATATTTCATATTAATCCAGGTTAAAAACATTTAATCTCTATTATTTTACAGTCTAAAAACGGATTCAATAGGACTTT
>JALFPC010000087.1 GCA_022782305.1 Prevotella sp.
CGTAGTAACAATTGTCCCTGCGCACATGCTCGAAGTTCATCATGCCGTATGGTATGCGCTTCGGCTTCCTGGTTACCTTCTGTTCACTCATCGTACCTCCGTTTTTTGTTCTTCTCGCGAAGATAATGCAAACTGAACACAAAATCAACAAGCAGACCTACCTGTTTTGCAGAAGTGACACCAAAAGGAACGAGTGCGCAAATAATCCTTGCTCATCTAAACGGAAACGTATATATTTGCACATCTATATCTCCATAATCTATTCAAATACAGAATATCATGATAACTCGAAGAAATTTTCTCAGACAAAGTGCCCTGCTGGGGGCCGGACTGACATTCAGTCCTTTCTTGATTCGTGCAAACCATGAAATCTCAGCCAACGACAAGATTGGCATTGGCCTGATCGGCTGTAACGGCATGGGGTTTGAAGACTTGAAAGCCTTCCTTCGTAATCCCGAGGTGGAGTGTGTGGCCTTGGCTGATTGCGATGAAAATGTGTTGAATCAGCGAGCAGCCGATACGGCTAAAATCACCGGTAAGAAGGTGAAACACCTCTATAAAGACTGGCGTAAACTTATTGACAACAAGGATATTGATGTCGTGATCGTGGGCACTCCCGACCACTGGCACTGCTTGCAAATGGTGGCCGCTTGTGAGGCTGGAAAGGATGTCTATTGCGAGAAACCGTTAGGCAACAGCATCGAAGAGTGCAACATCATGGTGCGTGCCGCTCAGCGGTATAACCGCGTGGTGCAGGTCGGCCAATGGCAACGCAGCGATCCCCACTGGCAAGATGCCATGCAATTTGTCCACAGTGGGAAACTGGGCAAGATCCGTACGGTGCGTGTCTTCTCTTACCAAGGTTGGTGTCCCTCCATTCCGGTGAAGCCGGATGAGCCGGTTCCGGCAGGTGTGGATTATGACATGTGGCTCGGCCCGGCTCCGAAGCGTCCTTTCAACCGGAATCGTTTCCACTTCACCTTCCGTTGGTTCTGGGACTATGCGGGCGGACTGATGACCGACTGGGGTGTGCACCTGCTGGACTATGCCCTGTTTGGTATGAATGTCACGGCACCTGATTCGATCATGGCGTCTGGTGGTAAGTTTGGCTATCCGGATGATGCCTGCGAGACACCCGACCTGCTGCAAACGATCTATACCTTCAAGGATTTCACCGTGATGTGGGATCACGCTATCGGTATCGACGATGGTGCCTACGGACGGAACCATGGCCTCGGTTTCGTGGGCGAGAACGGTACGTTGGTTATCGATCGCAACGGTTGGGAGGTCATTCCGGAGAAGGTGAACGGACAGGCACGTATGGAGGTTGTGCCTCTGCAAAAGCAATATGGCGAAGGTGGGCTCAACCTGCATGCGAAGAACCATTTGGCGTGCATCAAAACCCGGAATCGGAATTGCAACGCCAGCGTAGAGATTGGCGCACACATCGCCAAGTTCTCCCAGTTAGGTAACATAGCCTATCGAACCGGCAAGAAGCTGTCGTGGGATGGCACCAGCTTCCACGATGCGGAGGCAGACCGCTACCTGTGTAAGGTCTATCGTTCTCCCTGGGAGTTGCCGAAGATTTGATTTTATGGAATGGTGTATCCTAATTTGAAAAGAAAGTGATATATTTGCTTTTGAATTCAACTCAGATTAACATGAAAGAAATACAGAAAAAGAATCAAACCTACCAGGTAATAGATGATGAAGAGCTGGGTCGGGTCAGTGGTGGTGGGGCATTAATTGGAGCTGATCCCTGTGAGCAAAACAGGACCGAAGAGAGTTGTCTCTCTGTTGGTTGTCGTTGGCAATCCTCGGACAATAGTTGTCGCCGTAGGGGACCACAGGTGCTTTAATTGCCATATAGCAAGATGGTTTTATCGCTTCGTTAGGGCGGTAGAGGTTAGGTTGCAAGCTTGTCCTGACGTCCATAGATTGGAGAATTGTAGTTCCTTCGAGCATAGTTATAAAACAAGTAAAATGAACAAAATAGAACTTATGCGACATGCGATCGCTGAGGCTCGTGAGGGCATTCATGCGGGTCATGGCGGGCCTTTTGGCACTGTGATTGTGAAAGACGGTAAGATTGTAGGACGCGGACACAACTGCGTGCTGTCGCTCAATGATCCGACCTGTCATGGTGAGGTTGCTGCCATACGCGATGCCGGCAAGAAGCTTGGAACCTTCGACCTCTCGGGCTGCGAGCTATACACCACTGGCGAACCATGCCACATGTGCCTATGTGCCTGCATGTGGGCCAATATCAGCAAGATCTACTATGGCTGCACTATCGAAGACAACAGCATTATCGGATTCCGCGACGGCAAGTTTGATGAGATCTTCGGCGGTCGTGACAAGCTCGGCGATTATATGCAAGAAATCGACCGCGAAGAATGCCTGAAACTCTTTGAGGAATACA
>JALFPC010000100.1 GCA_022782305.1 Prevotella sp.
CTATTAAGAATCCACTATTTGTTGGTATAGATAAGAGGGCATGTCAGACAAAATCTGGCATGCCCTCAATATTTGTATGCTCGGCTTGTGCATTGTCTAACAGTTATTCTTAAGGTATAAGAACAGTTTTTCTTAGGGTACAAGAATAGTTATTCTTAGGGTACAAGAACAGTTGTTCTTGTGGTACAAGAACAGTTATTCTTGTGATGTAAGAACAGTTATTCTTGTGATGTAAGAACAGTTATTCTTGTGATGTAAGAACAGCTGTTATTAGCCCCCCATTTTAATCTTGGACATTCTTGGACACTCTTGGACATTCTTGGACACTCTTGGACACTTGTGCCTTTGCGTTGTTCGTATCTTCGCAGTGTGAAAAGTGGGGAGTATAATATGTTTAGGAGGTGAATTTTAAATGCGAAAAATTATGGGAAGTAAAATCGGGAATGAGCGGTAAACGGGACTCGAACCCGCGACCCTCGGCTTGGGAAGCCAATGCTCTACCAACTGAGCTATTACCGCAAAGAAACAATCCATAGTGCTTCTTTTGAAACAATGATAAGAAACACAAGATACGAGCCGATAGCGGGACTCGAACCCGCGACCCACGCATTACGAATGCGTTGCTCTACCAACTGAGCCATATCGGCATCACGCGCTTTTTTATCTGCATTCGTAGACACAGGAGATGATCTTGCACAGACATGGACAGACATCCTCTGTTATGCCTTTTAATACTCCTATGCGCTTATGCGACTGCAAAGGTAATACTTTTATTTGGAAACTGCAAATTTTTTTTGCCCTTTTACCATTTCTATGTGATGGTAACTAAATATACCAGTAGGTAGCCTCATTCTGACCATGGTCAATAGAGTTTATCTTTGAGATAATGGCCCGTGATGCTATCCTTGCAACCGCTTACTTGCTCTGGGGTGCCAGCAATGATCAGACGACCGCCGCAGTCGCCACCATCTGGCCCGAGGTCAATGACATGGTCACCGCATTTTATGATATCCATATTATGCTCTATCACCACAATGGTGTGGCCACGGCGTATGAGAGCATCAAAGGAGGTGAGCAGTTTCTGGATGTCGTGGAAGTGGAGTCCCGTGGTTGGCTCGTCGAAGATGAACATGGTGGGAGCTTGCTTCTCCTGACCGATGAAGTAGGCCAGTTTTACACGTTGGTTCTCGCCTCCCGAGAGGGTAGAGGAGTTTTGTCCGAGCTGTATATAACCCAATCCCACGTCTTGCAGTGGTTGCAGTCGTTTCACGATCTGTGGCTGGTTGTGTTGGGTAAAGAACTGAATGGCATCGTCGATGGTCATGCGCAGAATGTCGTCAATATTCTTTCCTTCAAATCTTACATCGAGGATGTCTGACTTGAACCTGTGACCATGGCAACATTCGCATTCGAGCGTTATGTCGGCCATAAACTGCATCTCTACGGTTATCACACCAGCACCCTTGCACTCTTCGCATCGTCCTCCGTCGGCATTGAAGGAGAAGAACTGGGCTGTGTAGCCCATCTGCTGCGCCAGAGGCTGCTTGGCAAAGAGGTCTCTGATGGCATCGTAGGCCTTGACGTATGTGGCTGGGTTTGAGCGTGTGCTCTTGCCGATGGGGTTTTGGTCTACAAACTCGATATGCTCAATCATGCGCAGGTCGCCCTCTATGCCCAAGTGCTCGCCCGGAGCATCGCAGGCCTCGCCCAGAAGACGTTTGACGGCAGGATAGAGGATGCCCTTGATGAGCGACGACTTGCCGCTGCCGCTCACGCCTGTTATTACGGTCATAACATTTAGTGGAATGGTCACGTCAATGCCTTTGAGGTTGTTCATGCGTGCACCTTTGATCAGTAGCGAGTGGTTCCATTTGCGTCTACTCTGTGGCACCGGTATCACTTCGTCGCCCGTGAGATATCTCAGGGTGTGGCTGCGGGGGTTGGCATGCATGGTTGTCTCGTTTATGTGGGCGGCATTGCCGTGAAACACAATCTCTCCTCCGAGCGACCCCGCTTCTGGTCCCACGTCGATGAGATAGTCGGCAGAGCGGATGATATCCTCATCGTGCTCTACCACCACTACTGTGTTTCCAATCTCCTTGAGATGGTTAAGCACGGCGATGAGTCGTTCGGTGTCGCGGCTATGCATGCCAATGCTCGGTTCATCGAGAATGTATAGTGATCCCACGAGGCTCGAGCCAAGTGATGTGGTAAGGTTTATCCTCTGGCTTTCTCCACCGCTGAGACTGTTGGAGGTGCGGTTGAGGGTGAGGTATCCCAATCCTACATCGATCATAAACTGCAGTCTGCTCTTTATCTCAACCAGCAGCCGTTGGGCCACTTGGGCATCGTGGTCGTTGAGTAGCAGTTGGTCAAACCACTCCTTGAGTCTCGCTATAGGCATCTCCACGATGTCTGTTATGCTACGTCCGCCTATCTTCACATATTCGGCATTAGGCTTGAGACGTGTGCCCCTGCAATCAGGGCATGTGGTTTTGCCGCGATATCTGCTTAGCATCACACGATACTGAATCTTGTATTGGTTTTCGCGCAACATATCGAAAAATGCGTCTATGCACACTTTCTCACTCTGGTGGCTGTCGGAGGGCAGACCATGCCAGAGCCATTGCTTATGCTGGCGCGACAGTTCCATGTATGGCTGAAAGATAGGGAAATTGTCTGCTGCTGCTCGTCGGCAGAACTCCTCTTTCCATTGTTTCATCTTTTCTCCGTGCCAGCACACCACGCAACCGTCATACACGCTCAATGTGGTGTTTGGTATGACGAGATGCTCATCTATGCCGATTATGCTGCCGAAGCCCTGGCATGTGGGGCATGCGCCCATGGGGGAATTGAATGCAAACATATTGTCGGAGGGCAGTTCGAAGGTTATTCCGTCTGCCTCAAAGCGTGTGGAGAAATCATAGGAGATGAGCGATGGCAGCAGTATGAGTCTCAGTTGCCCTTGTCCCTCATAGAAGGCTGTTTCGGCAGAGTCGGAGATGCGTGAGATGCTGTCGGCAGAGAAGTCTACAGCCATGCGGTCGATGACCAACATGACATCTTCGGGTCTGATTTCATCAATGCGCTTGTCATTGATAAAATCGTCTATGCGCACAAAATCGCCGTTGACCATCAGTCTGGAGTAGCCCTGCTTGAGATAAGCCTCGAGTTGGTCCTTGAGTGTGCGTTCGGCACTTATGATAACAGGTGTGGCAATCACAAATCTTGTGCCTTCTGAATACTGCCTGAGGCATTCAACCACATCCTCTGTGGTGTGGCGCTTCACCTCCTGTCCACTCACGGGCGAATAGGTATGTCCTATGCGTGCAAACAAGAGGCGGAGGTATTCATAAATCTCTGTGGTGGTGCCCACGGTGGAGCGTGGATTGCGGCTTATCACCTTCTGTTCTATGGCTATGGCAGGTGGAATGCCCTTGATATAGTCGCACTCCGGTTTGTTAATACGCCCGAGAAATTGCCTCGCATACGAAGACAGACTCTCCACATACCGTCTCTGACCCTCGGCATAGAGGGTGTCGAAAGCCAATGACGACTTGCCGCTTCCGCTCACTCCCGCTATCACTGTGAGGGTGTTTCGGGGTATCGTCACATCGATATTCTTGAGATTATTTACTCTCGCACCTTTTATTTCTATATTGTTGCTCATACAATTTGCAAACTTACGCATTTTTTTTGGAATAAGTGAGAAAAGCGATGTATTTTTTTCAAGTATGATAATAATACATCACTAATGGGAGTATCAGTAGCATGATGATGGCAGCTATTTTGAGTTTACGCCATATCCGAACAGTGCAAAATCGCCTTTCAGCGGATCGTCGGGCCATATCTCGCACAGTGTGTCGGTAAGCCGTTGCGCCGTGGTCATGGATGCCGTGGATGTGTGTATGAGTTGCAGTCTGTTGGCCTGCTGGATTACGTGTGTGTCGAGTGGCATGATAAGGTTTCTGCGGTCAATGATATCCTGCCACAATCCAAGGTCTACGGGCGAGTCTGACCTTACCATCCACCTGAGATACATACATATACGCTTGCATGCTGAAGAGGAATTACGCGGTATGATACCCCGACTGCCATGTGTGGCGAAATGTGTGCAGATGGCATCTATGGCGTTGCGGGCAGTGATGCCTCTTGTGCCACCTTGTGCTGGGCTGCCGTTGCTCTTTTCTGCTATGAAAGCGGCTATGGAGCCATGGTCTACAATCATCTGACGAAGTGCATCGAGCATGTCTGTAATCATGGCATTGGTATAGAGCCGGTAATAGCATTTGTCATTGTTGGGGATGAGTTCGTGGTATGCCGCCTCCTTTACCCACAGAAAGATGTCGCCCTGTGAGTGGTTTGCCATGAGTGCTATCTTTGGCATAAACTGGCGTCGGCTGCCGTAGCTCAGGCATGAGGCTATGAAGGCCATGGTTTCCTGATTCCGTTCTCCTTTAACCTGGTGCATAAACCAACTCGGGTCGCCATTAATGAAATCCGGTTGTTCATATTGCTGTGCCAAAGAGATGAGTTGCTGCTTGATATTGTCGCTTATCATAGGGTGGGTGAGAGGGAATGAATAATGGTGATGGGATGTAAAGCAACAGCGGCACCCTGTATTGTCATGGTGCCGCTGCTTCTTATCGGATAATTGCATGATTATCAGAGGATAGTCTTGACAGCCTCGAGCATACCCTTGTCTTGGATGAGGTCGAGATATTCCTTGACCAAAGCGTTGAGACCATTGATCTTGTTGAGGTCTTCGCTCCAGATAGAGGTAGCGCCAAGCACACCATCGGTAACCTTCTGTGTGTCGCCAGTAGCCCACAGATCCTTGAGCAGATCCATGATTTCCTGTGCATCGTTGGGCACAATCTCTGTACCATCTTCGCGTTTGCCACCCTTGTAGTAGGTGATGATGGCAGCCAGACCAAACACCAGACCCTTTGGCAGTTCGCCCTTGCGCTCAAGATAAGTCTTCACTCCTGGCAGGTCGCGGGCGCAGAATTTCGGGAATGAGTTAAGCATGATGCTTGTAACCTGATGGTCTACGTATGGATTGTCGAAGCGCTCCAATACATCGGCAGCAAATTTCTCGAGTTCATCCATAGGCAGGTCGAGGGTCTGCATGAGTTCGTCAAACTGCACCTTGTGTATATACTTGCCTATCACCTCATGGTTGCATGCATCGCGCACGATGTTGACACCGCTGAGGAATGCAACTGGCGAGAGCACGGTGTGAGGGCCATTGAGCAGGGTCACCTTGCGCTTATGGTATGGCTCTTCAGATGGAACAAAGAGCACATGGAGTCCAGCCTTGTCGGCAGGGAATTCCTTTTCAATCTCCTTTGGAGCCTCGATAACCCATAGGTGGAAGGTTTCTGCCTGCACCACGAGATTATCCCTATAACTGATCTTCTCCTGGATTTCTGCTATCTCCTTGCGTGGGAATCCTGGCACGATGCGGTCAACCAATGTAGCGTAAACGCCGCAGCTCTCGTCAAACCAAGCCTTGAACTCCTTAGGTAGTTTCCAGAGCTCGATATACTTGTTTATGCAGTCTTTGAGCACGTGTCCGTTGAGGAAGATGAGTTCGCAAGGGAAGATGATGAGTCCCTTGGTTGGGTCGCCATTGAAAGTCTGCCAACGGCGGTAGAGCAGCTGCACGAGTTTGCCTGGATAAGAAGAAGCGGGAGCATCCTCGAGCTTGCAAGCAGGGTCGAAGGCGATGCCAGCCTCTGTGGTATTGGAGATTACGAAACGTATCTCGGGCTGGTCGGCCAATGCCATAAACGCCTGATTTTGGGTATATGGGTTGAGGGCGCGACTTATACAGTCGATGCGCTGCAATGTGTTTACAGGCTGACCATTCTCGCGTCCCTGCAGGTTTACATGATAGAGGCAGTCCTGACCATTGAGCCAGTCTACCATACCGCGCTCTATTGGCTGCACTACTACTACAGAACCATTGAAGTCTGTCTTCTGGTTCATATTCCAAATAATCCAGTCTACGAATGCGCGCAGGAAGTTACCCTCGCCAAATTGAATGACCTTTTCGGGCATTACGCTCTTGGGAGCAAAGTGTTTGTTTAATGGTTTCATATTTTGTTGATTTGTAAGATTGTTTTTTCTAATGCAAAAGTATAAATTATATCCGAAACGACCAAACATTTTGACCCATTTCTCTACGTAAAGGTTTACGAATCGTAGTTTTGCACTCAAAGCCATGGTTCAAAGGTGAAAAAAGATGTATAATATTGCTTGGGACATAATTTTTTTAGTACCTTTGCACATTATGAATCCAGACAATATATTATCGCAACTCAACGAGAGCCAGGCAGAGGCTGTTTGCTATACCGACGGTGCTCAACTGGTGATAGCGGGTGCCGGGTCGGGCAAGACACGTGTGCTCACATACAAAATTGCCTATTTGCTACAGCAGGGGTTGGAACCATGGTCCATACTTGCACTCACGTTTACTAACAAAGCTGCTACTGAGATGAAAGAGCGCATAGCCCAGATAGTGGGGGAGCAGAAAGCACGCTATCTGGACATGGGCACCTTTCATTCAGTTTTCTCACATATCCTGAGACGCGAGTCGGCAGTGATTGGCTATGACTCCAATTTCACCATCTATGACCAATCGGACTCACGCTCGCTTGTAAAGGCCATCATCAAAGAGATGAAACTGGACGATAAGACCTATAAGCCTGCTGTCGTGGCCGACCGCATTAGCATGGCCAAAAATCATCTTATACTGCCTGCGGCCTATCGTCAGAGTACGGCACGGATGACTGAAGATGCACGCCGACAGATGCCCAAAACAGGAGATATCTATGAGGTGTATTGTCGCAGATGCCGAGCTGCCAATGCCATGGATTTTGATGATCTGCTGGTCAATACTTTCTTGCTCTTTAATCATCATCCAGATGTGCTTGCAAGGTATGAGGAGAGGTATAAGTATGTGCTTGTGGACGAGTATCAAGATACCAACAAGGTGCAGCAGCAGATAGTATGGTTGCTCACCAGGCAGCGGCAAAAGATTTGCGTGGTGGGCGACGATGCACAAAGCATATACAGCTTTCGTGGTGCCAATATCGATAATATACTGGATTTCAATAAGTTGTATGACAATGTCAAACTGTGTAAACTGGAGCAGAACTACCGCAGCACGCAGTTGATAGTGGAGGCAGCCAACAGTCTGATCAGCCATAACACAAGGCAGATACGCAAACAGGTGTTTAGCCAAAACGAGAAGGGGGAGAAGATAAAGGTCAAAAACCTATATAGCGACCGCGAGGAGGCCAAAGTGGTTTGTGATGACATTAGAGCAATAAAACGCCATCAACACTGCAGATATAGCGACTTTGCCATTCTCTATCGCACCAACTCACAGAGCCGAGCCTTTGAAGAGCAGATGATAAAAGAAGCTATACCTTATATAATATATGGTGGACTGAGCTTCTATCAGCGCAAGGAGATAAAGGATGTGATAGCTTATTTCCGACTTATCGTAAACGTGGACGACGAGGAGGCTTTCAAGCGGATAGTCAACTATCCCGCACGTGGAATAGGCGACACCACACTGAGCAAACTCATGGCATACGCCAGCAGTCATGGCATCAGCCTCTGGCAGACCATATCATGCTCACCAGAAGAGGTGGGCATATCACGTGCCGCTGCAAAAAAACTAGTTTCGTTTGCAGATATGATAGAATCATGGCGCGCACTTGAGGCCACAGAGGATGCCTACACCTTGGGCAAGCGCATACTGGCAGAGAGTGGAATGAATGGTGACATATTCAAAAACCGCGATCCAGAGAGCCTGTCAAGACAGGAGAATATCGAGGAGTTTGTGAGTGGACTACAAGAGTTTGTGGACTCGCAGCGTGAGGAAGGGAATGCCGAACATGTGAGCCTCGAGGATTTCATCAGAGATGTGTCGCTGATGACCGACATGGATAGCAGCAATGCCAACGATGGCGACCGCGTGGTGCTGATGACCGTTCACAGCGCTAAAGGGCTGGAGTTTCCCACTGTATTCATCGTGGGAATGGAAGAGAATATCTTTCCATCGCTCATGTCTATGGATTCGCCACGTGAACTCGAGGAGGAACGCCGCCTGTTTTATGTGGCCATAACAAGGGCAGAGCACCGCTGCATCATCTCATGCGTGCAAAACAGGTTCAGATACGGACGGATGGAATTCCAAACCCCTTCTCGTTTCATAAATGATATTAATCCGAAACTCATAGACACACAGAAAGGCAATCAGTCTTCTGGCAAATGGTCTTCATACGGCGAGAGCAGGGGAGGGATCTTCGGTGATAACGGAAGGTCTGACCATTTCTCGGATAATAGAAGATATGAAAAGCCTGCAGAAAGCATCAGATATGGCAAGCCTGCGGACAATGGCAGGATAGAAACATCTGCTGGTTCCTTTAGGTCTGTGTCGTCATTGCCGTCTGGTGGTGTGTCGTCAGCATATTCCTTATCTGTAGGCGATATGATTGAGCACATGCGCTTTGGCATAGGCAGGGTAATGGCCATTGAGGGGGATGGAGAAAATACCAAGGCAACGGTTGAATTTTCTAATCTTGGTACCAAGCAATTGCTGCTCAAGTTTGCAAAATTCAAGAAATTGACATAAGGATGGGTTCTAATTGATACATACAGTCACAAAAAATGTAATCACTGATTGATAATGTCCGTTTTTTACAAATCATTATTGTTTGTTAGTGTTATCTTTGCAGCCGTTTTCTGGTAACTAATAGAAAAAAAATCTGCCAATCTAATTTGGAAACACACATTTAACAAAACGAATGAAATGAAAAAACAATTACTAACCAAACTGTCGGGCATTACCCTGACCACCTTACCTATCATGACCACCATGACGACCATCATCTCTCTGGCCGCCATGATGATTATGTTGTCGACAAACGTCAGCGCAATGACAATCCAAAGCATAAGCGCAATGACCACCAATAGCCCACAGACTATTATGGGTAGCGAGATGATCAGTCGAATAACACTCCAGGGTTCATGAGTGTGGGCAACTTCCATTCGAGTCCACGTTTGCGCAGTGCAGCGGCGCGCTCATGCCAGAATCCGTGGCACCATCCCATACCCTTTGGCATACCCTCGAGATTGGTAAAAGCCTCGCTGTCGGCATCGTCAATGATGCGTTCCCACTTGTGTGTCCATTCCACTGGATCTTTCTTGAGCGAACCGCTTTGTGGTATCTTGTCCAGTTCACCCTTGTCGGCCAGGGCTATGCAATTCTCGTATGTGGAGATCTCATACTCCACGTCCTGGGTTATTGAAAGTCCATAGGGTGCGTTTGATTGCACCTCTATGTCATGCAGCACATCCAGTTGTATGTGCAGAAGTTTAAGTTTGAGGCGTGGATGATCGGATATCATATCGAGCATCTTTTTGTTTAGGCTATACAGTTTGTTGACCAGATGGGTATATCCAGATAGCCAGCATGCCAGGCGTATGTATTCCTTTGTTATTTCGGTCAGTTCACAAGTACATTCCCTCTCTCTCAATATTTCTTCTGACCTCTCTATTATCTTTTCCAATTGCTCAATGCCATCGTCCAAGGTCATTCCCTCTGGCGCATTCTTGTTGCAGAGACCAGGGTAGAGGTCTTCTAATGCTTCTTCTATGCCATCCTCTTTATTCTTTTCTATTTCGTTATCGTCATCATCAATGTCAAAACTATCATCCACATCGTTGTCATCATTATATCCATGCTTTTTTTCATATTCTGGCAGGTATTTCATTTCAATGGCAGCGGCATGGGCTGTGAGATAGCCCGACTTATATCCTTTGATAACCCAATCGAGAGTGTCGGCACCATAGAGCATAGCAGAGTATGCACACTCATACCCGAAATCTTTATTATATTGGGTTGGCGAAGTCTTATCCTTTAGTATCATGCGCGCCATTGCCTTGAGGCACATATCGCTATTGAACAGACCACCACGGGCATATTCGCTGAATGCCTTCTCGTAGTCAACCTCTGTATCATATAGTCCCCGCTCGTAAATCTCTCCGAGTAAGTATGCTGCGTACCCTTCGCCGTAATATTTTGCCAATTCCAGTTGGCGAAAGTATTCTTTTTTTGCCTCTTTTTTGGAGTCATCACCTAATTGGTCGTATATATTTGGAGAAATGAAGAATAATAAGAAATAATATGCTCTTGGGTCTCCGGCATCTTCTCCCATCAGCATGAGTTCCTCAAATTTATCTTCATCTGTTATTCCGTCATCATAATCATAGTATTTGACAATTGCCAGGTCATAGAATCCGCCATTGTTGCCCAACTCAATAGATCTCTGATAGTTCTCTGCGGCTTTTTCCTTGTCGCCGAGAGCTTCGTATGCATCTCCCAAAATTTGGTAGAATTTGCCGAGATATGGTATGTCGATGCCTTTTTTCTCGCATTCTTTTATGTATCTCTCTAATGTTTCCTGGGCTTTTTGAGGATTTTTCACGACATTGTATCTGCCGTATATCAAGTCGTATGTCTTCATTTCGATAGCCCTATAGCTACCTCTTTCCATAGCCTTTTCAATCAGTTCATGATATTTGTCTATATACTTTTCGCCCATTCTCCCACTAGCGTATAGCAGTGCCAAATGTGCCCATGCATCTGCCACCCCCTCATTAGCGGCTTGCTCATAGTAGTCGATGCATTCGTTTAAAGAGTTGCTATAATATTGCAAGTAGTCGTGCAGGCGAGCATACGCCAGTTTCATGTATGGGTTGCCCTCATCGGCATCTGCTTTGATCGCATCTATGTCTTCATCCAGATGAACTAAGAAGCTAATTGTGTTGACTATGCGAAGGAAGTATAGCTTACTTTCGTTATCGGTCATCACATCCTGTGCGGCTGCCCAAAATGCATCACGATACTTGAACTCTTTGATTAGTGATGGGATTTCTGGTCTCATAATAGGGTTGTTTTTAGGGTTAGTAGTTAGGTCAGGCAATAGGTGGATTCCATTTATTTCCACCTGTAATGGAAGGGGATGAATGGTGTACAGGGGTTACCTGTCACCATACATCTTGTCGTAATATTTCTCGTATTCGCCCGATGTCACATTGTCGAGCCATTCCTGGTTGTCGAGATACCAGCGCACTGTTTTCTCTATTCCCTCTTCAAATTGCAGACTGGGCTCCCAACCCAGTTCGCGCTGCAGTTTGGTTGAGTCGATGGCATAGCGTGCATCGTGCCCCAGTCGGTCGGTCACATATGTTATCAGGTTCATATCCTCTCCCTCCTTGCGTCCGAGCAGTCGGTCAACGGTATTGATTACCACCTTGATGATATCGATATTCTTCCACTCGTTGAAGCCGCCAATGTTGTATGTCTCGGCTATCTTACCCTCGTGGAAGATGAGATCGATGGCGCGTGCATGGTCTTCTACAAAGAGCCAGTCGCGCACGTTCTCTCCCTTACCATACACAGGCAATGGTTTGCGGTGGCGGATATTGTTGATAAAGAGGGGAATGAGTTTTTCTGGGAACTGATATGGACCGTAGTTGTTTGAGCAGTTGGTCACTATAGTTGGCAGTCCGTAGGTGTCGTGGAAGGCACGCACGAAATGGTCAGACCCAGCCTTTGAAGCAGAGTAGGGCGAGTGAGGGTTGTATTTGGTGGTCTCAAGGAAGAAATCCTCACCGTAGGCCTCATGGTGTTCGGAAGACGAAGCCTTGGTGGTGAACGGTGGTTCTATACCCTCAGGATGAGTCATCTGCAAGGCTCCATACACTTCGTCGGTAGAGATATGATAGAAGCGCTTACCCTCGAATTTCTCTGGCATGCTCTCCCAATAGAGTTTGGCAGCCTGGAGAAGCGACAGTGTGCCCATCACGTTGGTGCGTGCAAAGGTGAAGGGGTCCTTGATGCTTCGGTCTACATGGCTTTCAGCAGCCAAATGGATGATACCATCTATCTGCTCGTCCTGCATCAACTGATAGAAAGCGTCAAAATCGCAGATATCCATCTTCACAAACCTGTAGTTGGGTTTGTCCTCTATATCTTTGAGGTTGGCCAGGTTGCCGGCGTATGTCAGTTTGTCGAGGTTGATGATGCGATATTCTGGATATTTGTTAACGAAAAGTCGGACAACATGTGAACCAATAAAACCTGCTCCACCAGTAATCACTATTCTATGTTTATAATTGCTCATAATAGATATATGTTATGTTATTATTACTTTTAAATATGTTTATTTATACAGATAACGCTTGATGCTCTTCTTTGGTGTTTTTTCAAACTCCTCCTTATGAATCTCTATGGCTGTGATCTTGCAGTAGGCGGGCAACACCTGATTGAGTTCCACCTTGTTTTGCTCCATCTGTGCCTCTATGCCGGCACTGTTGAGACCCTGTGCTCCAGCCTCGTCATAGTCGGGATAAACAAGAGCTACAAGTTTTTCGCCCCTCTGAACCACTATGTTCTCCACTACCAATGGCATTGAGTTTATCTTGTCTTCTATCTCCTCGGGATAGATATTCTGTCCGTTGCTGCCCAGCAACATATTCTTTGAACGACCTTTTATATATACATTGCCCTTGCTGTCGATGGTTCCCAGGTCGCCTGTGTGATACCATCCTTCGGCATCCAATACCTGTCGTGTGGCCTCTTCATTCTTGAAATAGCCCAGCATCACGTTCATGCCGCGTGCCAGTATCTCGCCTGGAATGTTTTGTGGGTCTGGACTGTCAATCTTCACCTCCATGTGAACCACGGCACGACCGCAACTGCCAGGAGCAAACGATTTATAGTCGCTATAGCAGATAATGGGAGCACACTCCGTGGCACCATATCCCACGGTATACGGGAAATCAATTTTCTTCAGGAATTGTTCGATCTCATGATTGAAAGCAGCACCACCGATGATAATTTCATAAAACCTACCTCCGAATGCCATTTTTACTTGCTCGCATATCTTATGCATCACCTTTTTGTTTATCACAGGCATGTTGAGCAGAAGTCGCATGGCGTTGTTTTGAAGTCTGGGTAGCACCTTCTTTCTGATGATCTTCTCAATCACGAGCGGCACAGCAATGATGATGCTTGGCTTCACATCGCTGAAGGCCTGAGCTATGATTGCCGGCGATGGCACACGTGTAAGGTAGTAGACGTGGCATCCGTGCAGGAATTCGAATATAAACTCAAAGGCCATGCCATACATGTGAGCCATGGGCAGTATGCTTATCACCCTGTCGCCATGCTTAACAACATTGCCTAATACCGACTCGGCAAAATCATAGTTGCCCCACAGTGCGCGGTAGGGAATCATCACACCCTTTGAGAATCCTGTTGTGCCGCTGGTGTAATTGATGAGTGCCATTTCGTCGGGTCGGCTTTCCTTTACATAGTTCACATGCTCGCGGCGGAAATACTTGGGATATTTCTTGCCAAACATCTCGTTGAGATGCTCACGTGCGTAGGTTAGTTTATCTGTTCTCGAGAGTATGAGCGAATAGTCGGGAATATTGATAATACCCTCCAGGTATTCCATTTTGGTCGCATCCACTTGTGTGGCCACTATGTCGCCCACAAAGAGCATTTTTGCTTCGCTGTGGTTTACGATATGATGGATTTGGTCGGGAGTGAATTCATGCAGTATTGGCACTGCCACAGCCCCATAGGTGAGTGTGGCGAGGAAAGCCACTGCCCAGTTGGCGCAGTTGCGCCCGCATAGGGCTATACGGTCACCCTTGACCACACCGCTGTTTTCAAACAAGATGTGCAGTTTTTCTATTTTTCTTGCCACATCATGATATTGAAGGGTTATGCCCTTATAGTCGGTCAGCGCATCGAGGTCCCAGTTGTCTTTGATGCTCTTCTCTATACAGCTGATGAAACTATCTTCGATTATCATAGCACAGTCTTTTCACTATTTATATAGATATCTTTTGATGCTCTTTTTGGGAGTTTTTGCAAACTCCTCTTCGTGCAGTTGGATGCTTGAGAGTTGGCTGTATGCAGGCAACAGGGAATTCAGTTCCTGTCTATTTTGCTCCATTATGTTCTCTAGGTCTTCCTGTGTGAATCCCATATTGTGTGCCTCTTCGATGTCTGGATATACAAGCGCAACAAATTTATTTTCCCTTTGAATGACAATGCTTTCGTTAACCATTGCCATGGAGTTGAGTTTGTCTTCAATTTCTTCTGGATAGACGTTTTGTCCATTGCTGCCCAGTAGCATGTTTTTGATGCGTCCTCTTATAAACACATGGCCGTCGGCACTCATCGTGGCCAGGTCGCCAGTGTGATACCATCCCTCTTCGTCTAAAGCCTGTCGTGTGGCTTCTTCGTTCTTGTAGTACCCAAGCATGGTGTTGGTGCCTCGTGCCACGATCTCTCCTGCAATATTCTGAGGATCGCTACTCAGAATTTTTACTTCCATGTGGTCAACGGGAGTACCGCAACTGCCCGGCACGAAGTCGGTATGATCGCTGAACGTGATGAGCGGTGCGCATTCGGTGGCACCATATCCCACAGTGATGGGGAAGCCGATGTTGTAGAGGAAATGCTCTATCTCCTGGTTGAGGGCGGCACCTCCCACCACCACCTCGTAAGCATTGCCGCCAAAGGCGTTGTGCACCTCCTGGCAGATGCGCTCTTTTACCTTTTTGTTAATTACGGGCATGTTGAGCAGGAGTTTCACCATATTGTTTTGTATCTTGGGGAACACACCCTTGCGGATAATCTTGTCTACCACGAGAGGCACAGAGATAACAATAGCAGGCTTAACCTGTGCCATTGCTTCTTTGATAATTGCCGGCGATGGCAGACGTGTTAGGAAGAAGAGGTGGCATCCGTGGCAGAAGGGGAATATGAATTCCACAGCCATACCATACATGTGTGCCATGGGTAGAATGCTCAGAATGTTGCTTCCCTTGGCAATTTTTGAACCAATAGCCTTGATACAGAAGTCGAGGTTACCCCAGATGGCACGGTATGGTAGCATTACACCCTTTGAAAATCCTGTTGTACCGCTGGTATAGTTGAGCAGTGCCAGTTCTTCGGGTTGGTCTTTATGATATGACACGTGCTGTGCTCTGAAGGCATTGGGGTAGCGATGTCCGAAGAGTTCATTTAGATGCTCTCGTGCGTATGTTAGTTTCTCTGAACGAGAGATCATGAGCGAATAGTCGGGTATATTGATAATGCCTTCCAGGTCGGGCATGCTCTCTGGATCTATGGTTTGGGCAATCACGTCGCCCACAAAGAGTATCTTAGCGCCGCTATGGTTTACGATATTGTGTATCTGCTCGGCATTAAACTCATGCAGTATGGGTACTGCCACTGCCCCGTAGGTTAGTATTGAGAAGAAGGCTGCTGCCCATGGTGCACTGTTGCGCCCACAGATGGCTATCTTGTCTCCTTTCACCACACCGCTGTTTTCAAACAATATATGCAGTTTCTCTATCTTGCGTGCCACATCGTGATATTGCAGCGTGGCACCTTTATAGTCTGTCAGGGCATCGCGATCCCAGTTCTCCTTAATGCTTTTCTCTATATAAGAATTAAAACTCTCAACTGTATTCATTGCACAATTATAAAAATTTTGTGCAAAGATAATGGTTTTCTTGCACACTTCCAAATAAAATGAGTAATATTTTGGTTTGTGTGCAATACTTTTTGTTATGCAAAAGTTTTTTTTCTATATTACCTATTCGTATCTCATTGATTTGGCTGGGTGGATATGCGAAACGAGATAACTTGGTCCCACCAGCACAACCATGCTTGTGAACAGTGTTATGGCGTTGATGGCAAGGCATGCCAGCCAGTTTATTTCCATGGGCACTTCGCTCACATAATAGGTGCTGGCATCCAGTGATATGAATCCCGTGGCTTGTTGCAGCGCTATTAGTGAAAATGCAATGATGTTGCCCCACAGCAGTCCGCGACCAATTATAAATGCGGCAAACCATAGGAAGGTGTGTCTGATCATGCCGTTGGATGCGCCCAGAGCCTTGAGTATTCCTATCATCTGTGTGCGCTCAAGGATGATGATGAGCAGTCCTGAAATCATGGTAAATCCCGCCACGCATATCATCAGTATAAGTATCACCATCACGTTGAGGTCGAGCAAGTCGAGCCATGCGAAGATGTTTGGGTATGACTCTTGGATTGTTTCCGACATTAGAGCGTCGCCCTGTCCGCCAGGTGTGCTGTCGGGCATGCGGTCAACCTTGTTGCCCACGCGTTGTGCTATGATGTCGAGATTATCGAAGTCGCTCACTGCCACTTCTATTCCCGAGCACATGTTCTCTTCCCATCCGTTGAGTTTCACTGACGTAGCGAGGTTGAAGAAGCATAGGTTATTGTCGAATTGTGACATGTGTGTCTGAAATACTCCCGCTACGGTATATTTCCTCATCCTCACATTATCATTACTGAAGAAATAGGCGTACAGTTTGTCGCCGGCCTTTGTTTTGAGTGCGTCGGCGGTGGCTTGCGATATGAGTATGCTATTGCGTCCCTCAACGGTATTCATGTTGGGAATGGCGCCTGCCGTGAGGTGTTGTTTTATAAACGAGAAATCATAATCTTGGTCAACGCCCTTGAAGGATATACCTATGAAGTCATCATCGGTCTTGAGCAGTCCCTGAGTGTATGCATATTTCTGTGCGTGGCTCACTCCAGGTATGGCTTTCACCACTTTCATCAGCGAGTCATCTACGCAGGTGGGATACATCTCAGTGCCAGATAGTGTCATATAATTGGCTATGCGCACATGCCCGCCAAATCCTATCACCTTGTCTCTGATGGTATGCTTGAAGCCCAGCACTATGCTCACTGTTATGATCATAACGGCCAGACCTATAGCCACACCAGCAGTGGCAATGATGATGGCGGGTTTGCTCACCTTTCGCTTGTCGTCATTATTGCCGTAGATATGTCGTGCTATGAAGAGTGGCAGGTTCATATTGTGTCGCCCTCCACTCTGCCGGGATATGCCTCAAGGGCTTTCCTTAGCACCACCAATGCCCTGGTGAGGTCTTCCTTTTTGAGCACGTATGCTATTCTGACCTGGTTGATGCCGGCTCCGGGAGTGGTATAGAATCCGGCTGCTGGAGCCATCATGACCGTTTCGCCCTCATATTCAAATTCGGCCAGACACCATCGGCAGAACTTCTCACTGTCGTCAACGGGTAACTTGGCTACGGTATAGAAGGCTCCCATAGGTATGGGCGAATAGACGCCAGGAATGCGGTTGAGCCCGTCTATGAGGCATTTGCGCCTCTCCACATATTCGTCATACACGTCACGGTAGTATTCTTCTGGTGCATCCAGCGAGGCCTCTGCCACTATCTGTCCGATGAGGGGAGGGGAGAGGCGTGCCTGACAGAATTTCATCACAGCTCTTCTCACCTCTTCATTTTTGGTTATGAGTGCTCCAATCCTGATGCCGCACTCCGAATAGCGCTTGGATACTGAGTCGATAAGTATCACGTTTTGTTCAATGCCGTCGAGGTGGCAGGCGCTGATATATGGAGATCCTGTGTAGATATATTCGCGATACACCTCGTCGGAGAAGAGATAAAGGTCGTATTTCTTCACAAGGTCGCGAATCTGGTTCATCTCGCGTCGTGTATAGAGATATCCTGTAGGGTTGTTGGGGTTGCAAATCATGATGGCCCTGGTGCGGTCGTTGATGAGTTCCTCAAATTTCTCCACCTTGGGCAGCGAGAATCCCTCTTCTATAGTGGTGGCTATGGTTCTGATGCGTGCACCTGCCGATATTGCAAATGCCATATAGTTGGCGTATGCTGGTTCAGGCACAATGATCTCATCGCCGGGGTTCAGACACGAGAGGAATGCAAACAATACCGCCTCGCTGCCTCCCGATGTGATGATGATATCATCGGCGGTCACGTTGATATTGTATTTGGCGTAATAGTCCACCAGTTTCTCCCTGTAGCTTAGGTATCCCTGCGAGGGTGAGTATTCGAGAATGTTTCTGTCTATATGTTTAAGTGCGTCCAGTCCCACCTGCGGTGTAGGCAGGTCAGGCTGACCGATATTGAGATGATAGACTTTTGTTCCTCTCTTTTTTGCTGCTGCTGCCAGAGGTGCCAGTTTTCTGATTGGCGACTCGGGCATTTCCAGTCCGCGTACTGATATGTCGGGCATAATCGTTCTTTTGTTTTTGTTTTATGCTTTGTTTCCTTTGCGAAAAGCGTCGCAAAGTTACACATTTTCATTCAAACTACAAATAAAATAACCAAAAATGACATATTTTATTGTTGTATTATAAATGAATAATGCATAATTAGTCATCAATGGTGAGCAATAGCCAAGGTTTAACTTTTTTTAGTTGCCTGTATGTATAATGGTTAAAGAAAATGAAGTACCTTTGCCAAACAAACACCATTTTGAATAGAGTATGAATCCGGAAGAAAAAATAAAGGGACAGAGTCTGGCTGACGTGGTGGCCGAAAATCTTTATAAGGGTGAAGATTTTGTGTTGGGCACCTTCATCAGGCGCCGCAAGGACACGGGCTTTTCCAATCATGTGGTCATCAGTGACGACCTCCGAAGCCTGCCTCTCTTTGACCAATGTCTCAACAATGCCATTGAGGGTGATGCCAAAATCCACCAAAAATGGCAACTGCACTGCGTACGTGGTGCAGAGGGAGAACTCGACATGGAGCCAGGCGTGATAAACACTATGCAACACATTGCAAGCGACAATCCTGCCGCACTGGCAGACAGCAGGATAACCAATGATATCATCGAATCGATGTTTGACGCACTCGAAACCCTGCATGATAATGATATTCTCCAACTCTGCATGTGCCCCTCGGCTGTGATGATGCGTAAGGGCAGTTCGCAGGTGCTGCTGCCCATGCATGGCTCCTATTTCATTCCTATGGGCGACATTAAACAGCTCTTTAAGGGAAATGAGGATTATGTGGCTCCCGAGGTGCTGGCAGGACAGACTCCCGATGAGCGCAGCGATGTGTATGCAGCAGGCAAATTCATAGATTTCATTTTCTCGATAGCCGGACCACCATACCAATACCGCAAGGCAATAGCAAAGGCGACACAAGAGGATGCCGACAGCAGATACCAGACAGTGGCGGACATGAGAAAAGCCATCAAGCGCATGGCTGCATCAAGACGCACGCTCATAGACTTGGCCATTGCATTCGTCATAGCCCTGTTCTTAGTAGGTGGTTATTTCTCTATTGTGCCCGACACCAATGATGTGGAATTTATCAAACTTAGACCCGACACATACGTGGATCCCGACAAGAAACTGGCCGACTCGTTGCTCGACGCCATGCAAAGGGGCGATACTGCTATTATCACACCGGCACAACAGAGGGAAATGGCTGAATATCACAAGAAAAACCTCGATATCTTCAGAAAAAGGTATAAGGATAGGGCACAGCCTATTCTCGAAAAAATATACAAAAAAGAAAACCTCAACGCTCCTGCCAAACGACTCATACAGGGTAGCAGCCAGAGCGTGGGCAAACTCATAGACCTGCAAAATGAACTCATGGGAGAAACGGGACTGTCAAAGCAGGAAGCTGACATGATTGCCACCGAGGTGATACTCGAACTAAGTGAAAAAATGGAATACCAATAGCATTATGAAACCAATAAAGAATATTTGCAAAATGCTGAGCAGATGCATGAGCTCAGGATTTGTTGTCATGGCGCTAACCATTGCAACTTCCGCATCGGCCGTAAAAATGCAGCCAGGATGGCACAACGTTACACTATCTGACGGACAGACACTCACGCTGAGGGCCTTTGGTGACCAAGACCTCGCATGGTTTGAAACCACCGATGGAGTGCTGCTCTGCCAGCAGGGCACCGACTTCTTTGTGGCCACTGTAGATGATAGAGGAGTTCTGCATGCCTCGCAGGTGCTCGCCCACAATTCCAATAATCGCTCCGACATCGAAATGGAGATGATAGCAAATCAAAACCGCAAGGCTTTCTTTGACCATTGCCAGACTGCCAAGGCAGACAATAGGATGATGCGCGAACCATTACCTTATTCTTCCACACTATTGCCGGCACAGGGGGAGGTGAAAGTGCCTGTCATACTCGTGCAGTTCACTGATACCGTTTTTTCATTCGATGATCCGCATTCGGTATTCACCGAATATCTCAATGGCGAAACACGACACGGCGAAGATGAATCGCTCACCATAGGCAACAACTACAGCAGCGTCAAGAACTATTTCTCTGACATGAGCTTCGGTAAGTTCGTGCCCGATTTCCACCTTTATGGACCCATAACGCTGCCACAACCACTGGCTTACTATGGTAAGGGGTCTGCCACGTCTGAAAACATGCGCGCACTGCTACAGGATGCCGTGAGTGCAGTAGATAGCGAGGTTGACTTCTCGCAATACGACTCTAACAGCGATGGAAACATTGACCTTATTTATATTATATATGCAGGATACTCGCAGAGCATAGTGGGCAACTCCACCGACTGTATTCATCCCAAATCGGGAACAGTGGGCGGAGGCATCACAGCAGATGGAGTCACCGTGTGCCGATATGGAGTAAACAACGAACTTAACCTCACTCCTGCTCATACAGCGCAATATGGCCCACTGGTAAATGGTATCGGACTCTTCTGCCATGAGTTTTCACACTGCATCGGACTCTCCGACCTCTATGCACTGCCTGGCTCTAAGGCCGAGAGGGCTGTAAACCAAACTATGGAGTATTATGATCTCATGGATACTGGAGAGTATACATTCAACGGATATCGTCCCACGGCATATACGGCATGGGAGCGCGAGAGGTTTGGATGGATTACCATAGACACACTCTCTTCACCACAGGATGTGACGCTCACTCCCCTTGACAATGGCGGAAAGGCATACCGTATACTCAACGATGCCGACTCTACAGGGCACGAGTATTTCATATTGGAGAACATACAGAAGAAAGGATGGAACAAGTCCGTATTCGGACATGGGCTTATGGTCACTCACGTTGATTATGACGACAATAATTTCGACCTCTATGGGTGTAAGGTAAACAGCACATTGGCGCATCCAAGAATGACCCTCGTGCCCGCAGACGGACTATTAATGCCTGAATATTTCATCAGCACAACCATAGCAATAGATGCCGACAATGGAGTGGCAGAATGGAATACTCCTCTCTACGACCGCTATCTCGGACAGACCATCACCAGCAACATGTATAAGGCAGATGCCGCCAACGACCTCTTCCCAGGCAAAACCGTAAGCGTGACTGAACTGGGAGATAGGGCATGGCTCTATACGGGGGGAGTGCTTGACAAAACTGTTACCGACATAGCCGAAACCGATGGGGTGGTCACATTCAAGTTTATGGGCGGAACTCCCTCTGTTATTCATGATATACGTCAGGAGGCAAACATCAGTGGAGACGACAATGTTAATGCTGTGACTGTCTATTCACTTGATGGCCGTCGTGTGGCCATGCAAGGACAGTGGTCTTCTCTCAAGCCAGGCTTTTATATCATCAATGGAAAGAAAGTGGTAAGATAACGTACAAATCATTTAGTGTCTCGTCAAAATTACTACGGAATATTAATGTTACCATAAACGTCAAGAGATGCGGCCACTTTCTGCATCTCTTGACGTTTATGGTAACGCAATCCACATTCAGTTGCATCTAAACTCGCGCTTCACCTCACAGCATGGGCATAGTTTGGGTGTTGCTCCGAGTAAGTCTCTATGTCCCACCACCATAGCATCACGAAAGAGTTTTCGCATCATTATCACCAGGTCATTCATACGTTCCTTCTGTTCTGGTGTGCGAGTATCTATGAATCGTCCCTGTTCGTCCCGTCCGCCCTCGTAGCAGATGCCAATAGAGCATCTATTATACGGTTTAGCGTG
>JALFPC010000110.1 GCA_022782305.1 Prevotella sp.
CAAACACCTCTCCTGCCATACAGCAGGAAGTGGCAATGGAATTTGCCGTTTCCAACCGGATTTATGAGTTGATGACACAACGTGGTTTGACCAAACTGCAGTTTGCTCAGGCTCTTGGCAAAAAACCGAGTGAAGTGACAAAATGGTTGAGCGGTCAACACAACTTCACACTAAGAACAATTTCGATGCTTTCCACATTCTTTGGTCAGCCTCTTATCCATATTCATGAAAAGTGATTATATTCAAGATGGGGACTGAAGCATTATAGCCAATTTTTGGAATATCTCATCGTTTACCATTAAATATATAGATAATTATGAAAAGATTTATAGTATTGTTGACCATTTGCTGCTTGTCATTTGCTACAGTCAATGCAGATGATGACGTGAAGGTAGTGATTTCAACGAGCAAAAGTACAAACTATGTTCTTTATCCTGCTATAACAGGTGTTTTTCTGAGGCTTGACACAAGAGACGGAACAATCCAAGCCATTGTTCCTTCAAACCCTAAGAAAAACCGAGTGCTTAATGCAGAACCTCTTGCACTTGACAAAAAACCGGGCCGTTTTGAAATGTATCCGACAGACAGCAGTTGGGTCTGGGTGCTGTTTGACTCTGAGACGGGCAATATGTGGAATGTCAATTGGAGCGCAAAAAGCGATGTATTGTCAAAAATTCCAGTCACAGAGGCAGCTTATTGAGGTCATAAAGGAGGCATATAATCAACTGACGTGAACTCAATACATAAAAGATAAACAAATGATATTATGAAGACTACCAAATTAATTTTTTCTACATTGCTTGTCGTTATCATTTCTGCTATCGGAATGGCATCATGCAATGACGATGATGAACTCAAAGACAAGGTGGTCGTGATTACTATGTCTGTTTCAGAGAACACAGACATCATGTATTCGTTATTTGATGACAACAAGGAGAATCCCCTTGAGTGTATGCTTGTCATGGAGGATGGCGTTGACCAGACCTGGCGAAAGATGAGTTTCTCTTATATAAAAGGATTTACGTATGAGAAAGGGCATAGGTATAAGCTGAGGGCAAAGAAGACCATACTTGCCAATCCCCCTGCAGATGGTTCGGCATGGAAGTATGAACTTGTCGAGGTGCTGGAAGATAAGGAAATTATAGGTCCAGAACTTCCTGTAGAAGACGCCATAAAGTCTGAGGCAGACATTGTCTATGAGGAACAGTGCCCTATAGAGAAGTATTCCGTGTCCTCTCCAATATTTGTTGACGGCAACGGGAAAATATACAGTTCAGAGGGAAATGAAAGACCATCCTACAAGAACTGCCGCATCTATCTGAATAATACTTTAGACCCAACAGTCCCTGATTGGGTGAAACTCAATAGTACAACGTATATGGCCCGCTATGCATACGTTATCTCTCCTCTTTCTGACAAGATACGTCTTGTGGTGGCATCTGGCGGCGGTCCCATGCTGAAATATATCGTTACGGAAGATGATTTCCGCTACGTGACTACCACGATGAATAAAGGAGAGCAACTTACATACGTACTTATTCTTGCCAATGCAAATAAGAAGGGCATCCAAAGATTAGAATTGACACTTGAGCGTAAGTAATGTGTTATAAAGACATGTTTAGTTCTCCTCTCTCTATCCTCCAGTCATACCGTCCTTTTGCCACTCCGACCACCTCACCTTGGGCGTGATGTATATCCAAGTCTGACAGTTCTGCCTTGGAGGAAGCATAATCAACAAGCCATTTGCCGATGCTGATTCGTTCTGATTCAGTGTCGGCAAATTCGTTCATGGTCTCCTTGATTGCTGCTGCTTCCTCGTTGCGAAAGATGTCTCGGTGTCTTCCTTGTCTGTCGGGAGTTGCAAGGGATATGATGGCATCGACAGCCTTACGGAAAAATTCCTTGACCTGATAGAACATTTCTGGGAATATCCGAAGTAGACGGTCACGCCACTCCAAGTCAGTCTGATGACGGCTCTCCATACGAGAGTTCCTACTGCTAAGCTCCATGTTGCTTTCGGACAAGACAGATACTTTGGTTTGAAGTGCGTTGATAAGCAATCTGTCTGCATTCTTTTGTTGCTCATAAGGTGCAACCGCCTTTTCTCTATTTCCGAGTCGAGCCGCCCTTTCTCCCTATTCGCAGCCCTCACCTGCATCTGGGCTTCGTGTTTCTCAATCTCTGCTTTCTTCTTATCCGCCAAGACCTGAGCCGTTTCCTCTTTCTGTTTCGCAAGGATAAAGTCGTTACGCTCCAAATGCTCCCTGCCTGTCTCTTCCTTACTCTTGCCACGTTCCATGTTCAGTGTCTCAGCTGCAAGCGTCTGCAGATCCGACATGGCTTTCTTGTCGAGTTTCCAAGATTTGCCAGTAGCATGATCCATCCAGTCGAAAAGGATGTGGGCATGACTGTTGGATTTCCATTCGGACTTGCCTACGTTATCCATCGTGTCAATTTCCTCTGAACAAAGGGAAGAAGTGGAATTATTAGGTAAAGTCACATTCATGCCAGATGGGACACTTACGACATTCTCCTGTCTTGTCTTTGCCAATGGTCTGTGGTAATATGGATTCCTCACCATATTGCCTTCAATAAGCCATCCCGATAGATAGAGCAGTGTAAAGACGGTTGCACGGTTGGTACTGTTGGTTGAGACAAGCTGTAACGCCCTCATGCTCTCCACAAGCCTCTGTATGGTCTTGCGTTCACATCCGAAAAGCCTTGCCAGTTCTCCCTCTGCGAATGCCACCTGTCCAACCTGCAAACTTACCGTATAGCCTTTCACCTTGCAGGCAGTTTGCTCCATGACTGCGTTTCTCGCAAGAAAATTAATGAAACGGTATCTGTTCACTCCCGACTTGGCACTGTCCAGAAATTCCTCCTGCTGTTGTGAAAGGACTATACAGTAAAAAATGTTTCTATTTTCCATTTTGAAGACTGATTTGTAATGATATGTATCTCATCCGTACTTACTACCTTCCCATTTTCCAACCTCTTTCCGGGAGATAATAATTGCGGTCATAGGATATGTGGTCAAGCACATATTTCTGTGATTTGAGCTCGCAGTCGCAGTTAAAGTTACTTAAAAGTGTAGCTTGTTGGAAATATTTGTGACTTATCCGTGACTTGTTAAGTTGTAGAAGTTGTAAATCGCTGATCTCAAGCGATTTAACATAAATAATCACAATGTCAAGAAAATAATCTTCAAATTATTTGGAAGTAATGAATATTATTTCTATATTTGCAGCGGATTATTGACTGATAGGGTCATAGTCTCAACTGATTATCATAATAAAACAAGTAAAAGAACATGACACAGAAATCTCTATTCACACATCGTGTGCATTGCCGAACGTAAAGGTCGGAATGTCAACAAGAGATCATTTGTCGTTCTTTGACTTGTTGCTACAACGAGTCGAAGCAGGGATTGGCTTGCATCGACTTTTTATTTTTTATCGGTTTTTTGGCGATATTTATTAGTGGTTTTTTCCAACCAGTTAAATCCGCTGATCCGATATTTTATTGTGGATCTTGGCGCTGCACATAAGCGCTATTACTATTTTTTTTGATTAATCAGTTTGATTTTTATGAGACAGACTTACTCTTTTGATCATGCACAGATAAATCTCTGCGGCATTGACCTACTGGACTCTATGTCCAGCAACATAATATTTGTCAATGATGATATCATCGGCGACTCAGAAATAAATCTCTATCTTGTAGATACCTCTATAAATACTATTGATGATAGCGAAGACTCTATAGACTGCGAAACAGACTATAATACTTCAAATGACCCATTCTGCATGACCCTTACCAATACCGACAGCAATGTGGTGGTATGCAAAGAAATGCACTACCTTGATGAGTATGACTATTCTTATACTATCAAGATTTGCAATAGCAAGCACGACCTGAAACCAGGACACTACCGCTTGACACTCGAAAATATGACGCCCAAAATGGAGTCAAATATCATGACAATACACAAGGGCAACAAACAACTGTTTGATATTGACGGCCACACATGCCACCTAAACTTCATAGTGGCTGAAGATGGGAAGCATCTCAAACACCCCTACATCCAATCGGTAAAGGGAAGAAGAGAGGATAAATCCCTGATGATCTCAATGGCATGCAAACCCTTTGATGCCGACCATGACCTGATAGGCTTGCAGTGCTTCAACTCATCTCTTACTCGCATGGCACACAATGATATGGTGGTATGCGGAATGACAACAAAGAGCATCGAGATAAGCATGACCACACACCTGCACTGGTGCGACGATACTTATAAATGCATCGTTTGTCATAACTTGCAACCCTTTGCATGTGTTGAGTTCGCTATACGAAATGGAAAAATTACGGGCATGAAACTGGGGCAAGACCCACTGCTCTTCGACTATGTGAGAATAGGCAACACGCAAATGGCTGGCTTTAGTTACTGGCATGACCTAACTGCCATCATTGCTCAGCACGACCTCAAGAGAAAGGCTGTGGAAGGCATAAAATGGAACAGGATAAACGAGATCAGACATGAGCAGAACTTGCCTATTATTGCACGCAACCATAATCATGTGCTACTGGGAGATGGTAGCAAGGTGCAACTGAGCATTGCCGAGACTTTCTCACAGATTGACCAGAAGTTGACACCAACAAAGGTAGTGGACGCCGCTGAACTGTGTCACAAAAGAAACGCTCAAAACTATGGCGGAAAAGAAGAACAGGATATCTTTGCCGACTGTGGAGGGTATACATTTATTTTATTTAATACCACCGCACTGACCATGGGCAACGGACCCGAAACAGGCGATAGATTGAAACGCATGATTGAAAAAGAAGATTGCCATGTCATACTGACAATAACAGGTTATGAATGGAATCTGCTGAAGGACACCCTGCCTGACTTCTGCGCACTCTTCGACCACGACAACATCATCAACACCGCACATTATACAACCAATGACTTGCTGCATGTGGTGATGGAAACAATAAGCAATAAGCAAATGCACATAACCTCCGAGGCTGCCGACAAACTGCTGATAGACATAGGCATGAGCGCATGCCACGACACCAAATGCCACGACACTGCCATCACTATGGTAGACAAGCACATAATGCCCAAGGTGATGGAGAGATGGATAAAGACCGACTCTACAGACAGTACCATAACAGTGGAGGATATAGATTTGCACACAGACAAACACAACGATACCGAATATGACGAGAGCATGCGCATGCTGAATGACATGACGGGACTCAAAGGGGTGAAAGAAACCCTCAATGCTACATTCAACAAAATGAAACTGAGCAGGATGAGGGAGCGCATGGGACTGGCTCCGCTAATGCAAGGGTCTCACCACATGGTGTTTACAGGCAATCCCGGTACCGGCAAGACCACCGTGGCACGCATGATGGGCAGGATAATGAAAGCGCTGGGGGTGCTGACCAAGGGCGATGTGGTGGTGGCAGAACGAAAATCTATCATCGGACAGTATATCGGCGACACTGAAGAGAACATGAAAGCGCTGCTGCAGAGAGCCAAAGGTAACGTGCTCTTCATCGACGAGGCCTACACCCTATGCACCGATAGCACCGACAAAAAAGACTATGGACAGAGAGCCATAGAATGCTTGCTCACGGTGATGGCCCAGAAGAATGCCGACATGGTGATTATCATGGCTGGCTACGAAAACGAAATGGAGAGGATGATGAACCTCAACGAAGGTCTCAGAGGACGATTCTCACACTGGATAAGGTTTGAAGACTATAACACCAACGAACTGCACGACATTGGCGTTAACCTGCTACAATCCATGCAGATGACCATGACTGACGATGCCGACAGCATGTTCAGACAGTGCATAGCACAAACCGTGAATGAAAAAGATAGCCATTTCTCAAACGCCAGATGGGTGGAGCAGTTTGTCCAGACAGGTATAATGCCAATGATGGCAGACAGAATCATATCCTGCTGCCATCATGACATCAATGCCCAGACACTACAAACAGTGACACAAGCGGATATAGAAAGGGCATTCGCCATGAGCATGTTCAAAAAGAACAAGCAAAGGCAAATGATCGGATTCAGATGAATATGTGGCGGCATCAGCCGCCACATATCTGTAATTAATTTACGCCCATGCGCTTGAGCGTGTCTATAAAGAGACTGGTGAGTTGGTTCTTGCTGGTCTCTTCTACCGTTACGGCATAGAAGTTGACAGAGTGGAACAAACCCTTGGCAGAGGTTACAACATTGCCCAGACCAAGGTCGTCGCACATGAATGCCTCCAGCTGCTGAGGTGTGGCATCCTTGGTATAGCCGCAGGCCTCAAGATAACCCATGTCGCTCTTGGTGATCACAAAGGTGAAATCGATATCCTTGGCCTTGCGACCGCTGGTTTCGAGCACTCGCTTGAGGGTAGACAGGGTGCCATCGATAGAATAAGTCTCTGTTTTAGACTTGGTCTTGAGCCATGCCTCTATCTCATCGCTTGGCGGATTATAACTATAGTCAACCATGGCTGGGTCAACCACAAACATCACCGTCTGCACATTGCGATAGAACTCCATGGCCGTCTTGCTGGATGTAGACGACTGATTGAATTTCTCTCCTGCCACATCATAGAAGAAGAGGTGGTAAGGGATAGGATTCATCTTGCGACGCATGATGAGTTGGATGGCACGGTATGAGTCTACCACGGCTGTCTGTATGTCAGCATTGGCGCGTATACGCATAACCTTTGAGTTGATATCAGTATCGTCTACAGCATCCATCTGACTGAAACGGTCGGCACCTAAGCTCTCCTGCATGAAATGGAGACCCTGATAGAGCATGTATGACTTACCCGACGAACGTGGACCAACCACTCCGATATGCTTCTCGGTGCCGAAGGTCTGCTCAGTGTCGGCATTTATCAGTTTGCCACAACTTGAGCACTTGCGCACCAACTTACCCTTGCCATTGAAGAGCATGGTGGGCACCTTGGCATTCGTATCGTGATTGGTATGATAGAACACACCATAAATGCCTGGATGCAGAGGCACGGGATGGGCATTGCGACCATCAACAAGATACTCTGGCGTTTTGGTGCTACCGCAAAGCGGACACGGACGGCGCACACTGTAGATCTTCATCACAGCCCACTCTATGCCCATGAGCAAGAATACAAAGAGCATGACCAAAAGGGCTGCACCGGCAAACAGGATGATGGGCGAGAGGAACACAATGAGGATGATATCCCAGAAATTGGTAAACAGGCCCAAGCCCCAACCAAACACATTGAGATCGCTCATAAACTGGAAGCCCCACTCTACACACGATTCGGCAAGACCCTTGATCTTTTCCTCGAGACCTACGATCACACCACCGAAGATCAAAGGCAGACAGCCAACACCCGAACGGCCCAACAGAGCCAGACCACCAATGACAAGGCTGATCCAGCCCACCCAGATAAGTGCAAGGAGTATAAACTTGAATATCCACAGCACACCATAGATGATGAGTCCCACAAGCACTATGGTCAGCAATGACACTATGAAGGCGGCAAAAGCCACGGCTATGGTGACAGACACCTTGTAATAGGGTTGGTAATTAAACATCCACAGGCGGCGCATGCCATTTTCTTGCACCTCGCCGATGAAATTGTTATAGATGGCATACCTTTTCTGCAGTTGCACCAGTGCCAATGCCAGTATGCCTATGGTGAGTATGGCGAGAATGATGGTGAGCACCATCGAAGGGGCATTGTTCTCGGCATTGTTGACGGCATAGCGGTATGCCAGGTCGGCATTGTAGTCATCCACGGCATTGCCCGTCTTCTGGGGTTTTGCCACCACCACTTTAGCCAAGGTATCCTGATCAAAGGTGAGATACTCACAAGTACAAATTCTATAAAGAGTAATGCGCGACTTTTCTTTCTTGTTTTTGGTACACATATCTACACGCTTTGTCCATCCTAAGCTATCTCTCTCGGTATAGTTGCAGAGGATGTTATAACTATATTTGCGCGAATCACCTGTA
>JALFPC010000006.1 GCA_022782305.1 Prevotella sp.
TTGAGTGAGAAGACACAGGATGAGTTTTCTCTCTATTGCAAAGCAAACAAAGTTATAGGTAGTATTTGACGGCAAAACCTTGCCTTGATGAGCCATAACACCTTTTGAGGCAACATAATTCTTTAATCAATCCCGATGGTAATTGGTTCTACATAAGGGAAGAAAATTAAAATTTTATATTATGGATAACATTTGCGATACAGAGTACAGGCTGACATCAAGCCCACGCAAGGCTTTGGCAGACCTTTGGAGCACACTCCAAGAAATGGAAGTGAACATGAGACATCTTCTATACGCACGATGAGTACGACTTCTTCCCCGAAGAGTGCTACATCACTGCCTACGGAGAACTCTTTGAGGATTGTGAGGGTGCTTACTCCACCTTTGGCGATGCCATCAAGTTGTGGTGTGAGAAGACAGGTGTCTCACAGGATGGAAGAAGCGAACAATTACAACAAATAAATGAAAAACCATCATAACGGTTGAAAATAATGCTGTTTTATAAACAATTTGTTTATTTTTGGGCACAAATCAAGTGATTTTCAGTCACCTTGTTATAGGAATGGTTATTTCGCAACCGGATTCTATATAACCGCATCTCCGAAAAACTGAAAGTGCTGAAAAAGCACTGATAATCAGGCATGAAAAAAGGGAACCTGATTGGCTCCCTTGAAGTAATTTCGTGATCCGCTTGGGGCTCGAACCCAAGACCCCAACATTAAAAGTGTTGTGCTCTACCAGCTGAGCTAGCGGATCTCCCTACGCTCTCTATTCAAAAGCGAGTGCAAAGGTAGTGTTATTTTTTGTATCTACCAAATTTTTTCGTATCTTTTTTGCATAACAAGGGCAAAAAATAGTATTATCGCCAGTTTTGGAGCATCAGAAACAGACGACAACACTACTTTTGCTATACCTCAGACCATTATTGCGCAATAAACTTTGCAATGGTATCAAGACATAACTGACTGTTTACAGGCTTGGATAAGAATTCATCACAACCTGCTGCCAAAGCCATGTCACGGTCGCTTTGAAAAGCATTGGCAGTGAGTGCCACAATAGGTATCTCTGGCATACGGGACTTGATGATGCGGGTGGCCTCAAGCCCATCCATCTCGGGCATCTTTATATCCATAAGGATAAGATCTACGGGGGTGGTGGAGGCAATGTCTACAGCCTCTTTGCCATTTGTTGCCCTTACTACTGTGTAATGTTTCTTCAAGATAAAAGTCATCAAAATGAAATTGCTGTCGTTGTCTTCTGCTACGAGTATTGTCTTCATAATTGATCTTTTAGATTGTATATTTTTGGTTAAATAAATATTTCGATAGGATTTTATGCTTTCTTTCCCCAAAGGCGGCTCATGTCTTCAAGGGTCTTGCCCTTAGTTTCAGGCACAAATCGCCATACGAAGAAGGCTGCCACCACGCATATTGCACCATAGAGTCCGTAGGTGAACCAATGGCCGAAGTGTGGGTCGCCATCGAGGGTCATATTAAACATGGGCACGAATGAGGAGCTTACTATCCAATTGAATATCCACTGGAAGGCCACAGCTATGGCCACGGCGGCACCACGGATGGTATTGGGGAAGATCTCAGCTATAAGCACCCAGCAGATGGGACCCCAACTGAACATAAACGATGCGCTATATACCATGATGCTGAGCATGGTGACCAATGCCAGCGAGGCATTGCCGAAGGTGACTGCCACTCCAAATGCTCCTATGGCCATGCCTATAGAACCATATATAAGAAGAGGTTTACGCCCCCAACGCTCCACTGTGAAGATGGCTACGAGGGTAAAGAGAATATTGACTATTCCCATCATCACCGTTTGCACCATCGGTTTGTCCATGCCCATATCGTCGAAGATGCGCGGAGCATAATAGAGCACGGCATTGATGCCCACAGCCTGCTGGAACACACTGAGCATGATACCTACAAAGATGACCAGCACACCGTAAGTAAAGAGTTTCTCTGTCTTTTCGGTGATGGTATTCTTGATTTCGGATAATATCTCTTGGGCCTTGGCGCTACCATTGATGCGGGCGAGGATGGAGAGGGCACGTTTGTCGTCGCCAACCATGACGAGATAGCGAGGTGTTTCGGGCACAAAACAGATGAGCAGCACAAAGAGTCCTGCTGGCACGGCCTCGCTACCGAACATATATCTCCAACCTGTGGTTATGGTCCATGGGTCGCTGCCTGCTGCCACCTGATTGAAGCCGCGACCTATCTGCTCAATCACGGGATTGGTATGCTCGCCGAGGATGAGGAAGTTGACGAAGTAAACGACCAACTGGCCGAAGATGATGGCAAACTGATTCCACGACACAAGAGTGCCACGGATATTGGATGGCGCCACCTCGGCAATATACATTGGGCAGATGGCTGATGCCAAACCTACTCCAATGCCGCCTATGACCCTATAGATATTAAAAACCACGAGCAACGACATGCTGGGCACTCCGCGCTCAAAGAAGAGAAATTCGGGATACATGCTGCCGAGGGCAGACACAAAGAATAGAAGGCCGGCAAGGATGAGCGAGCGCTTGCGGCCGAGACGTGTGGCAAGGAGTCCCGACAGGGCACTACCTATGACGCAACCGATAAGTGCACTGGCACAGGTAAAACCATGCATGCCGTCGGTATAAATAAAGCCGGCATCAGAAGCCATGCCTACCCCACCGAGGAAGAATGCCTGAAGACCTTTCTCTGCTCCTGAGATGACCGCCGTGTCGTAACCGAAGAGCAGTCCTCCCAAAACAGCCACCATTACGATGGAAATCAAATAACTCTTGCTTCCGCTTGTCTGTTCCATAATAGATTTATTTTGCTTGTTTTAAGTTGTTAGTTTTTACAACCACAGGCCATAGCCAATGGTCATATTTGTTATTTCTCTACAAAAGTAATACATTTTGGTTAAAAACTTTGCAAATACTATTTTTTTTAACTAATTTTGTGGCTGAATAATGGTAACTAACATCTAAAACGACAATGAACATGAAACTATTTGTATGCTCATTAGCACTATGCGGAGCCATGTATGCCAATGCGCAGACCCATGTGCTCGACATTAATGCAAAGAAACCAGGAGCTGCCGTGCAAAAAACAATGTATGGTATCTTCTTTGAGGACATCAACTATGCTGCCGACGGCGGACTGTATGCCGAAATGGTCAAAAACCGCTCTTTTGAGTTCCCAAACAACTATGCTGGATGGATCATCTCTGGCAAGGTGGAACTGAAAAATGACGGACCATTTGAACGCAACCCTCATTATGTGCGACTGACTCCTGCCGGACACAGAGACAAGCACACAATGATTGAAAACGAAGGATTCTTCGGCATGGGAGTGAAAGCCAATGCCGAATACCGATTCTCTGTATGGGCACGCGTGCCCAACGGCGGCAATGCCAAAATATGGATAGACATGGTGGAAAACGCCACCATGAGAGACGACCAGAAGATAGGCAATGCTGGATTGGATATCAGTGGCAAGGAGTGGAAGAAATATACCGTGGTATTGAAACCAAAACGCTCTGTGGCTAAGGCACACCTGAGAATATGGGGAGATACCAAGGTGATCACAGACCTCGAGCATGTGTCGCTCTTCCCCGTAGACACATACAAGGGACATGAAAATGGTATGCGCAAAGACCTGGCCACAGCACTCGAGCAGTTGCACCCAGGAGTGTTCAGATTCCCCGGCGGCTGCATCGTGGAGGGTACAGACCTCGCCACACGCTACCAATGGAAAAACTCTGTGGGACCAGTTGAGAACAGACCTCTCAATGAAAACAGATGGCATTATACCTTCACTCACCGCTATTTCCCAGACTATTTCCAGTCATACGGACTCGGATTCTATGAGTATTTCCTGCTGTCGGAAGAGATTGGCGCCGAACCCCTGCCAGTGCTCAACGTGGGAATGAGCTGCCAATTCCAAAATGATATCAAACACGAGGATAAAGTGCATGTGCCACTCGACCAACTGCAACCATACATAGACGACTGCATAGACCTCATCGACTTTGCAAATGGCGACCCAGCAACAAACAAATGGGCAAAACTGCGTGCAGATATGGGACACCCCAAACCATTCAATCTCAAATTCCTCGGCGTGGGCAACGAGCAGTGGGACTATAAAGACAATCCCGCATTTACCAAACGTCTCAAGATATTCATTGAGGCCATACGAAAAGTGCACCCCGAGATAAAGCTCATTGGCACAACTGGCCCTAACTCAGAGGGATGGGACTTCGACCTGCTGCAACCAAGGATGAAAGAACTGGGCTGCGACCTCTATGACGAGCATTTCTACCGCAACGAGAAATGGTTTTTGAGCAGCGGACTGCGCTACGACAACTATGACCGCACGAAAAAAGCACCCAAAGTGTTTGCCGGCGAGTATGCATGCCACGGCAAGGGAAAGAAATGGAACCATTACGAATCGTCTCTTTATGAGGCTGCCTTTATGACAGGTCTGGAGCGCAATGCCGACATTGTCAACATGGCTACCTATGCCCCACTCTTCGCACATGTGGAAGGATGGCAGTGGCGACCAGACATGATATGGTATGACAACACACGCATGTTTAAGTCGGTGAGCTATTATGTGCAGCAGATGTATTCAACCAACAAGGGTACCAACGTGGTGAGCCTCACCATGAACAGTAAACCCGTGGCCGGACAGGAAGGCCAAGACGGACTCTTTGCCAGCGCAGTGATAGACATAGATGCCAACGTGGTGATAGTAAAAGTGGTAAACACAAGCGACAAGACGCAGCCTGTATGCCTCAACATCCAAGGTATGAAAGGCGAGAAAGATGTGAAAACCATCACCCTGACATGCAAGGATAAAGACGCTGAAAACACCCTCGACAATCCAGAGAAAATCATACCCGTGAAGGGCGCTGCCAAGACCAAGGCAGGCAAGAAAAACAGTACTCTCGACGACGAGATACCGGCTATGACTTTCAGACTCTACAGGATAGCGAGATAAGGGTAGCAAAAAAAATAGGGTTGCAAGGTATGAGAAACGGACTTTTTTTCGTACCTTTGCAACCCTAACACATAATTATAAGTAGATGACAGTCGTAGACATAATAAACAAAGTGGCGGACAAAAAGCGATTTTCGTTTGAAGTGCTACCACCACTAAAGGGTACAGGTACTGACAAACTCTTTGCCACCATAGACAAACTAAGAGAGTTTGACCCTGCGTTTATCAATATTACCACTCACCACAGTGAGTTCGTATACAAACAGATGGACAACGGGCTGCTACAGAGACAACGCATACGCCGCCGACCAGGCACCATAGCCATAGCGGCTGCCATACAAAACAAATATAATATCCCTGTGCAACCGCATGTGATATGCAGCGGCGCCACTATAGAGGATATAGAATATGAATTGCTCGACCTGCAATTCCTCGGCATCAACAACCTGCTGCTGCTAAGAGGAGACAAGGCAAAAGAAGATAGTAAATTTATTGCCACACCAGGAGGACATGAGCACACCACAGAACTCATCAAACAGGTGCAGCAGTTCAACAACGGATTCTTTGCCGATGGCACACCAATAAAATGCCCCGGACAGAAATTTGACTTCGGAGTGGCTTGCTACCCAGAAAAGCATGAAGAAGCCCCCAACCTCGAGATGGACATGATGTATCTCAAAGAAAAACAGGACATGGGAGCCGATTATGCAGTGACACAACTCTTCTTTGACAACAAGAAATATTTTGAATTTGTGGAAAAAGCCAAAGCCATGGGCATCACCATGCCTATCATCCCTGGCATCAAACCCTTTGCCAAACTGAGCCAACTAAGCATTGTGCCCAAAACATTTCATTGCGACATACC
This sequence comes from Prevotella sp., assembly GCA_022782305.1. Classification (GTDB taxonomy): domain Bacteria; phylum Bacteroidota; class Bacteroidia; order Bacteroidales; family Bacteroidaceae; genus Prevotella. Next base: position 5,868 of record JALFPC010000006.1, read on the forward strand.
TCAAGAACTGGCTAAAGAGGCTATGAAATGCAAAACCGACGAGGAGGCAAGGCAACTGGGAGTGGAATGGACCACACAACAATGCCGCGAACTATATGACCACGGCATCTGCAATATACATTTCTATACGGTGTCGGCAGTGGACTCCGTGGCAGAAGTGGCAAGAAGACTGCTGTAAGCATGGCCATAGCATAAGAAAAATCAGAAATATAAGACCGCATCATATAGGTGAGATGAAAGCTAAAGAGGTGATAGGCCAAAAGGAGATATGGCTGAGATTAAAGAAAATGGTAGACGAAGAACGCCTGCCACACGCACTCATGCTCTGCGGCCCCACGGGATGTGGCAAACTGCCTATGGCACTGGCCTTAGCCTCTTATCTGCTATGCAAAGATAAGCAGGAAGACGGTGCATGCGGACAATGCAGACAGTGCGCTATGCTAAGGAAATGGGAGCATCCCGACCTGCATTTCACCTTTCCCGTAATTAAACCATCAGGCACATCGAGCGATTATAAACCCTACAGCGATGACTTTCTGAAGCAATGGAGACAACTGCTCGCAAAAAATGTGTATTTCTCATTCAGCGACTGGCTTGAAACACTGAATGCCGAAAACCAACAGCCTTACATATCAGTGAAGGAGAGCGAGGAACTGGCAAGGAAATTCAGTCTGAAATCGAGCCAAGGCGGATATAAGGTGGCCATAATATGGTTGCCAGAACGCATGAGAACAGAATGTGCCAACAAAATACTCAAACTGCTGGAAGAACCACCACAGCAGTCGGCATTCATCATGGTGAGCGAAGAGCCTGAACTGCTGCTGGACACCATCAGGAGCAGATGCCAGCGAATAGACATGAAACGCATTGACGACGGAAGTTTGGCGCAGGCACTGGTGGGCAAGATGAATATCGAAGAGGATGATGCTCTGAGGCTGGCACGACTTGCCAACGGCAACTGGCTCAAAGCCCTCGACATGCTGAACGCAAGCAATGAAAACAACCTCTTTCTCGAGCAATACCAAACACTCATGAGACTGGCATACGCCAGGGATGTAAGGAGAATGAAGGCATGGAGCGAGGAGATGGGATCTTTGGGCAGGGAGAAGCAGAAACGCTTTCTGCAATACATGCTGCGGTTTACAAGAGAAAACTTCATGTATAATTTCAGATGTGACGACCTCAATTATATGACTGCCAACGAAGAGGCGTTCGCCTCAAAATTCGCCAAGTTTATCAATGAGGCCAACATACTCGAAATCGCTGACCTCATAGAAAGGGCTATAAGAGATATTATGCAAAACGCTAATGGGAAAATTGTGTTCTTCCACCTGGCCGTGCAGATGATCATACTGCTACTCAAAAAATAAAATAATGACTATACCTTATATATATAAACAACAATAGAATATGGACAACAAAAATTACGAGATATTCAGAGGTTGCGACCGCGGACTGTGCAGAAGCGCTGTGGGACGACAAGACAGGCAACTTAACACCTATGACTGGTTGGCCGACGTGCCTGGCAATGCAGAAAGCACCGACCTGGTGGAAGTGCAATTTAAACATACCCGCAAGGGATATTATCATAATGTAAATAATCTGGAACTGAAGAAGGGCGACATTGTAGCCGTGGAAGCCAACCCCGGACATGATATCGGCGTGGTCACACTGACTGGAAGACTGGTGAAACTGCAAATCAAGAAAGCAAACCTCAAGTCGGCAGACGACATCAAGAGAATATATCGACTGGCGAGACCTGTAGACATGGACAAGTATAAGGAGGCAAAAAGCCGCGAACACGACACCATGATACAGAGCCGACAGATTGCTAAAGACCTGGGACTGGACATGAAAATTGGCGATGTGGAATACCAAGGCGATTGCAACAAGGCCATCTTCTATTATATTGCCGACGAACGAGTTGATTTCAGACAACTTATCAAGGTATTGGCAGACACCTTCCACGTAAGGATAGAGATGAAACAGATTGGTGCACGACAGGAGGCAGGACGAATAGGCGGAACAGGTCCATGCGGACGTGAACTGTGTTGCGCCACATGGATGAAAAATTTCGTGAGCGTGAGCACAAATGCCGCACGATTCCAGGATATCTCACTCAATCCACAGAAACTGGCAGGCATGTGCGCCAAACTGAAATGCTGCCTCAACTATGAGGTGGACAACTATATAGAGGCGGGCAGGAAACTGCCAAGCAAAGAAGTGGTGCTGCAAACTATGGACAGCGATTATTATCTCTTCAAGAGCGACATACTGGCAGGACTCATCACCTACTCTACCGACAAGAATGTTGCTGCCAACTTGGAAACCATAACAGCCGAAAGAGCCAAAGAGGTGATAGAAATGAACAGAAGGGGAGAAAAACCTGAATCACTGCATCAGGAAGGTAGACAGAGAGACCAAAAGCCTACTGTAGACCTGCTTGCCAACGAGAATATCAATAGGTTTGACAAGGCAAAAAAGAAAAAAAAGAAATCGCAAAACAAAAACAAGCAGCAGACACAACAACAAGCTCAGGAACAGCCTAAGGACAACCCACAGCAGCCCCGGCAGGACAGACCGGCACGCAAACAGCAGCAGAAACACAACGGCAATAAACCAGCAAGAAACAAAGAACAAAAAAATGATGACAAGGAATAGAATTCCACTGATAATCATAACTCTATTTACGGTTGCATTGACTCTCGCGTCGTGCAACCGTAAAACCATTTATTACCACTATTGCCATACCAACATAGAAGGATGGGACAGAGAAGACACCCTAACCTTCCACACGGGAGAGATTGGTCATGAGGGGGTGATGAACGAGAAACTGGGAATAAGGATGAATAGTTCATACCCATTCAAGGCCATCACTATAATAGTGGAACAGACGGTGATGCCACACAACATTACCATCAGAGATACCATCAACTGCCCATTTGTAGACGATACTGGCAGACTGAAAGGCAAAGGCATCAACTATTATGATTATAAGTTTCCGCTTACATCTATCAAGGTTGACAAGGGCGACTCCATACGCATAAATGTCTTCCATAACATGAGAAGAGAAAACCTGCCAGGCATCTCAGACATTGGTATACATATCCTGAAATCATAATAAACAGACGTGGATATTGTATTATTTGCGTATCAGATTGCGACCAGCATCAATGCGAAGGAAAATGAAAAGAAGAAGGGTGAAACCCCAGAGCGACGAACCACCATAGCTGAAAAATGGTAACGGAATACCTATCACAGGGGTCAAGCCCAGCACCATGCCTACATTGATGAAGACATGGAAGAGGAATACCGATAAGACACAATAGCCATAAACCCGCCCAAAACGAAACGGTTGACGCTCGGCCAAATGGATAAGACGGAGAATAAGACACAGAAAGAGCAATAATACTCCTGCCGAACCAAGAAAACCTTCCTCTTCTCCCACAGTGCAGAAGATAAAATCGGTGTCCTGCTCAGGCACATATTTCAATTTAGTTTGCGTGCCGTTGAGAAAACCCTTGCCCTCCAAACCTCCACTTCCTATGGCTATCTCGCTCTGATGCACATTATAGCCCGCACCCGCTAAGTCTTCATCCAATCCAAGTAGCACATTGATGCGGGTACGCTGATGCGGCTCCATGACATTGTTTAATACATAATCAGCAGAATAGAAAAAGGTCATCGACCCCAAGGCAAAGAGTACTATCAGAAAGTATTTGCCTATGGCAACACTCAATGCCGTCCATACTATATAACCTATGAGTATGGCTGTCACGATGAGTTGCACCCATACGATATCAAAGGGTATCACAAACTCTGAAAAGAGCAGGGCTAAGATGGTAGTGCCCACACAAGACATGAGAAGGTGGTTGCGCAAACGGGTATTGTCACAGTAGATACTGACCATAAAAGACGAGAAAACCTGCACCATGAGCAGCACCGCAAACTTGCCTACCGACGTGGGCGTGTCCCAAAGCATCACATCCTCAAAGCGTATGCCCACCACGAAATATATTACCATGGCCACACCAGTGAAAAGGACTCCGCCTGGCATGCCCTCACGATAGAACATTAAGAAGAAAGAGAGATAGACAAGGGCCGAACCCGTTTCTCTCTGCAGGATGATGAAGCCCATAGGCACCAGCACTATGGCCAGGGTGGCAGCAAAATGCTTCAGTTTATGTATGCTGTATCCATAGGTGCTCATAAACTTGGCCAAGGCCAGCGCGGTGGCAAACTTGGCAAACTCGGCAGGCTGAAGGCGCAATGGCCCCAGCACAAGCCATGACCGCGACCCCTTGATACTATGAGGATTGAAGATGGTAAGAAATAATAGTATTACCAACAGAGCATAGATAACATACGAGAAGGTGTCGTAGAACCTGTCGTCGAGCATGACAATGACAAAACCCAAGCAGATGGAGGTGGCTATCCATACTATCTGCATGCCCGAACGAGTGTCGAGACTGAAGATGTCGGTCTCGCCATAGGTATAGCTGGCTCCGCACACACTTATCCATCCGAAGGTGAGGAGCGCAAGATAGATGCCTATCGTCCACCAATCCAATGAGCGCAATACGCTTGGCTGCTTGTCACTGCTGTTTACCATACTTGATTATGATTTGATAATAACTTTGTTGATATCAGTGATTTGACCCGTAATAGATATGCCTATTGTGGAAATCGTCTGCCTTCTTCTTTGAGTCCTCCGACAACTTGCCATTTATATACTGTTCCATCATCAGAGCACCTATAGGCACACCGAAATCGGCACCGAAACCACCGTTTTCCACATATACGGCTATTGCTATCTTGGGCTTATCCATTGGCGCAAAGCCCATGAATACGGAGTGGTCCTGACCGCGGTTCTGAGCTGTTCCCGTCTTTCCACACACTGCATACTGTGGATTGTTGGCAGCACGACAGGTGCCACGCTCCACCGCACTGCGCATGCCCTCCACCACTTTGTCATAAGCCCAAGCCTTGGCCATAGTATAATGGCGGCGGGTATAGAGGGTGTCGAGAGGCTGTCCCTGTATGGCCTTCACCACATGAGGCACATAATAATACCCACGATTGGCAATGGTGGCACCCAAGTTTGCAATCTGCAGCGGTGTTAGGTTTACCTCGCCCTGGCCTATGGAGATACTGATAATGGTAAGTCCATTCCATGAACCTTTATAAGCCTTGTCATAGAAATTGGCATTGGGAATGAGGCCTCGCTTCTCTCCCGGCAAGTCGATGCCGAGCTTATAGCCAAATCCCATGCTAACCATATAATCGCGCCATGTGTTCATGGCATCCTGCACGGAGTCATATTTTTTTCTGTTGCCTATCATGTAGTATAGTCCCCAGCAGAAATAGGCATTGCATGATGTGCTGAGGGCACCTACCACGGGTATTGGCGAGGCATGGCCATGGCATCCCACATGAAGTCCGCGATGATAGAATCCGTGGCTGCATGGAAAAGCGGTGCCCGTGGTTACTATCCCTTCTGAGAGGAATGTGAGTGCCTGAGAAGTCTTGAATGTGGAACCAGGAGGGTATTGTCCCATGATACTTCTGTTGAGCAGCGGCTTTTGTTCGTTGGCAGCTAGCAACGCATGGTTTTTGCTTCGCTGGCGACCAATCATCATCCTCGGGTCGTAGGTAGGCGACGACACCATGCAGAGCACTTCGCCCGTTGCTGGGTCGAGAGCCACGATACTTCCTTTCTTGTTGGCCATAAGATATTCGCCCAGTGACTGAAGGTTTACATCAATGCCAAGGGTTAGATTGCGTCCGGCCACAGGACGGCGGTCGAGGGCACCATTCTGATAACTGCCTTGTATGCGACCATGCGCATCGCGAAGCAGAATCTGCACACCCTTTTCGCCACGCAGTTCACGCTCATATTTCTTCTCCACTCCCAACTTGCCGATATAATCACCTGGCTGGTAATAGTCGTCGGTCTCGATATCAGCCTGCGAGACTTCTGCCACATCGCCGAGCACATGGGCGGCGTATGGATACTGATACTGGCGTATGCTACGCTTCTGAACATATATGCCGGGAAACCGGAACAGACGCTCTTGAAAGATGCTAAAATCCTTGTCGGAGAGTTGGCTCATGAAGAGTTGCTGGGTAAAGCGTGAATAGCCTGGATTGCGGTTCCTGTCCTTGATGGCATCCATACGACGTATGAAATCATCGCGGGTGATATTGAGTGTGCGGCAAAACTCAGTGGTGTCGAGTCGGCCACGTGCCTCATTCACCACTATCATGATATCGTATGCAGGTTGGTTGTATACCATCAACTTGCCATTGCGGTCGTAGATGGCACCACGCGAGGGGAATTCAACCTTTTTGAGGAAAGCATTTGAGTCGGCATTCTTCTTGTAGTCATCACTCATGATCTGCAATACGAAAAGGCGGATGATATACACAACCACTATTGCTATGGCTATGCCTCCCACCACATAACGACGCTTTTCAAGTTCAAAGTCTTTCACTATCTACGCAAACTTTCTAACGATATGATAAGGATGATAGTGAGCAGCGAACTGCCTACTACGCAGAAAAGCCACTGACGCCAGTTAAAGAAACTGAACGACTCCAAAGAGAAGAAGACTACAGAATAGAGAAATACGCATATAGCCACATAACTCACATACTTGCCCACGCCTAATGTAGAAGCAGCAGGACGGACAAAGTCATCATCATCCCTTCTGACAAACAGTCTGAGAATATATGGTTGGAGAGCTGCTAGAAAAGTAAGCGATGCAGATGTTAGCCCAGGAGTATTGGCAAAGGAATCGAGGATGAGACCCATTACAAAGCTCCACAGCATGATGGCCCAAGAGGGATAATGGCATTGAAAAAGGACCACGAAGTAGACATAGAGTAGCGGTGTGGCACAATCAAAGAGATGTATATGATTGAGCACCAATGCCTGCGCCACGCATAGCACCAGCATCAGCACCATCTTGCCCAAGATGTCTAAAGTCGTAGTCTGCATGATTTTTTCTTATTGTCTATGGTCTTTATTCCTGCCCAATGTCTTATTTGTTGTCTCTACGCATAGAGTCGCGCGCAGCCTCAAGGAGTGTGGCCTGTTCGACTATTGTCTTATCGTTGACCACACACACGTCTCGCAGCCGGCCAAAATCGGTTGACAGGAGCACCTTAAGCCTATATGATAAGCCATCTCGAGAGTTGTATACTTCCAGTATCTTGCCCACTATCACTCCTTGAGGGAAGATGGATGAATAGCCACTGGTTTCCACCCAATCGCCACGCTTGAAATGGGCATGGCGCGGTATGTCCTCTACGTATGCTATATTGGAGGCCCCACCCGTCCAGTGCAAATAGCCGAAATAGCCGCGACCGCGTATGGAGCAACTCACCCTCGAATGGGAATTGATTACGGGCATGACCACAGAATAATGCTTTGACACCATATACACGATGCCAACCACACCATTGCCGCTCACCACGCCCATATCCTTGGATATACCGTCGGCTGATCCCTTATCTATGGTGATGAGGTTGTCATGACTATTCACACTATTGCTCACCACCTTGGCAGGCACCAACTGATATTTGCTTAGGCTCTCTAACTTGATTCTCTCTGCCGCCAGACTATCGTCGGTGGCATCGGCATATAGCCTTGACAACTGAGCCACCTGTCGCTCAAGATAGAAATTCTTGAGTGTGAGCGACTCGTTGACATGGCTGAGCGAGAAGAAAGTGTTGACCTTGGAACTCCACTCATAACACTTGCCCACTACCACATTTGATGACGAGAACCATACGCTGCCCTGATAGCTGTTGTATTGAAACAACAGCACCAGGCTGATTACTTCGAGCAATACGAAGACAAACCAATGGTAATACTTTGAAATAAACTCTAAGAGGTTACTCATCAGTGTGTCATCTCATCAGGAAGGAGAATCTATCTACATTCTTCAATGCTATGCCAGCACCCTTAGCCACGCTGTGTAATGGGTCTTCGGCTATATGGAACTGAATATTTATCTTGTCGGTGAGTCGCTTGTCGAGACCACGAAGCAATGCGCCGCCACCACTGAGGTAGATACCGTTCTTCACGATATCAGCATAGAGCTCTGGTGGAGTATGCTCAAGTGCTGAAAGCACAGCATTCTCTATTTTGGCCACGGTCTTGTCGAGGCAGTGGGCAATCTCCTGATAGCATACGGGCACCTCCATAGGCAGTGCGGTGATGCGGTTTGGTCCATGCACCACGTAATCATCTGGGGCCTGGTCGCCAAGGTCAGTAAGTGCTGAGCCCACATGTATCTTGATACGCTCGGCCATACGCTCGCTCACCTTCACATTATGCTGACGACTCATATACTCGCGGATGTCAGCAGTGAGGTCGTCACCTGCCACACGGATAGAGTTGTTGCTCACGATGCCTCCAAGAGAAATAACGGCGATCTCTGTGCTACCGCCACCGATATCTACAATCATGTTTCCCTCGGGAGCCATCACATCTATGCCTATGCCTATGGCAGCAGCCATGGGTTCAAAAATTAGATAGACATCACGTCCGTCGGCATGTTCGGCAGAGTCTCTCACTGCACGAAGCTCCACTTCGGTAGAACCAGAAGGCACACCGATAACCATACGCAGCGATGGAGAGAAGAGGCGTGTGCCCGTGTGCACCATCTTGATGAGTCCACGCATCATCTGCTCGCAGGCAGAGAAGTCGGCAATCACACCATCACGCAAGGGGCGCACGGTGCGGATATTATCGTGAGTCTTTTCATACATCATCTTTGCCTGCTCGCCCACGGCTATCATCTTATCGGTGCGGCGGTCGAGGGCTACCACAGATGGTTCGTCCACCACAATCTTATCATCACTGATAATAATGGTGTTGGCGGTGCCAAGGTCCATGGCTATCTCTTGTACAAATGAAAAAAATCCCATTTATCGAATATTTTTAATTGGTTGAAATGACTTATTATGGCAGGATGATTCCGAATTATTTTGCAAACCAGTCGTGGATGGCGGTGTCATAATGGCTACTAACGCCGAATGCCCTCTCGGCAAACATCTTTCGGTCAGCAATATCGGTATTGGCACCCTTCTTGTTGAGGATATCGAGCAATACACCATATTCGGCCTTGCTTGGCACGATGACAACATCCTTGAAGTTCTTTGCTCCTGCACGGATAAGGGAGATGCCACCGATATCTATCTTCTCGATGATATCCTCATCAGAAGCACCACTGGCAACAGTGGCCTCAAATGGATAAAGGTCAACAATCACCAGGTCGATGGCTGGTATCTCATATTGTGCCATTTGCTCCTGGTCGCCTTCATTGTCGCGACGAGCAAGAATACCGCCAAACACTTTGGGGTGAAGGGTTTTGACACGACCACCGAGAATAGAAGGATAAGATGTCACATCTTCTACCTTCTGGCACTCATATCCGAGTGATTCGATAAATTTCTGAGTACCACCAGTTGAGAGGAACTTAACGCCCTCATCATTGAGTTTCTTGAGTAATTCATCCAATCCATCCTTGTGGAATACCGACACCAATGCGGTCTTGATTTCTTTTGTTCCTGACATATTTATAACGTTATAAAGATAATTAGGCTGCAAAGTTAGCAAAAAGCGCTGACAGCACAATAACTTTTCAAGGAAAAATCATGAAAGGACACAAAAAATTATTCCTTGTCAAGAGTGAAAGGATGGGAAAGGCATTATTGCGTCACTTATGATACAAGGAAGCAAAGGTGTTTGTTTCGTTGGGTGTGTCGAAAAAACAGAAGCGACACACCCAACATGAGTTGATATTTCTACAAACTATTTCTTGTGCATGACATAATAGGTACGGAAGCCACCCTCAGAGGTAAGGGTTTGTAGTCTACCACGCTTACCAGTTCAGCATTCCATGTTCCCTGTACAAACGACTTGAAGTCTGTAACATCGTCATCATCACTACATGAATAGGTTACCAATCCAAAACATAGCGCCAAAAGAAGAGCGCCTGCATACATAATTTTTTTC
>JALFPC010000049.1 GCA_022782305.1 Prevotella sp.
GCCCCAGGGTTTTGCCATGTCAGATTTTTCACTTATCTTAGTGTTGCAATTCAAAACAAGCATAAATCGTAACAAGACATGGCAAAGATACAAATAAAACCAGAAAAACTCACACCTTTTGGAGGCATTTTTTCAATCATGAAGCAATTTGACTCCATGCTTTCACCTATTATCGATCAGGCACTTCGGTGATGACACTTGATGTCAAGGAACTGTCGTCGGGAAGTGAGGAACGCACATCAGTAACCTATCCCGGATATTGCCTGCCTTACAACGTGACGAGATGGGTAATAGACATGGATTCCCAGGCAGTTTCCCCAACTCGCTCCAGGTAAGGAAGGGTGAATTGAGAAACATACACATTGCCGGAACGGGCAATTCCAGAGTGAAAGGACAGAACCCGATATTCACCGACCGATTTACTGCCAACCCTGCATGTACTATCGTTAGCGACCATATCTACGCATTGGTGGGAGAAGATAACGCTGGAGTGGGAGGCTGGTTCTCAATGCCCCATTGGCTAGCATATTCCTCAGACAACAACCCATTGTACTCACTGAAAAGGGAATAGCCAAATGAGAAAACGAATTCAGCCAACTGAGGAAATGATAATAAAAAAGTTGTTGTTTGGGGGAATTATATGGTTTTAAATCCACCAAACAACAAAATAAATCTCGGGATAATGTTATGAAATCTTCAATACTGCAGATGTCTTCAGCTTGACTCCTTTAGGATAAGTGACAACAAGGCCATCGGCGGTTTGTTTCCAGCGTAGCTTTCCCTTGTAGCCTAGCAGCGACACCGACTTTATTATCTTGCCTCCAAGATACTTTGAGCCTTTTCCCATGGAATGGATAGTAACGGACTGACCTTCTTCTGGAATATTCATGGTGAAGGCATAGAGCGCACCATTCTTGCCTACCGTGAAACGAATGTCCTGTGAGTCGAACTTAAATTCGGCATGCTTTTTCCCAAGTCTGCCGCCAGGCAAGCACTTAAGTTTGCCATCCACCATCTCACCCTCACCAAGAGTTGTCCATGCCTTGCTGCCATATACAGCCTCGCCATTGAGCGACATCCATTTGCCCACTTCCTCAAGCATGGTGACACAAGCATCCTCGATACTCCCATCTGGCTTCATACAGATGTTCAGACAAGCATTGCCATCGCGACAGATGGCTTCGATAATAAAACGAATCATCGAAGAGGCATCGTAGGTAAAGCCAGGGGCATAGAACCAATCGCCTACGGGAGCTTCGCGTATCCAAGGCTGTGAAGCATTGATGGTATCGGGGAAGTTGAATTCCGCTGTGTTCACCGCACCATTAGTAGGACGGCGGAACTTGATGATGCTGAATGTGTTTACCTCACCACGTTTTTTGAGGCAGCGGTTGTAATAGTCGGCCATCACGGTCTGCATGGCATTGCATTTGAATCCTGTGCCAGTGCCATCACCAGTGAAGGGACCTTGTACGGTACCATCGGTATAGATGAAGTCCGGGTCATAGTTGGCAGTGACGTCCATCATGCGCAGTGCCCATTGTGTGGCAAACCATTTGGCATAATCGAGATGACGCCAGAAGATACCTGCCTTGGCAGGCGACCATCCGCTGTGAGCGTTCTTCTCCACAGTCTCATACTCTCTGAGGTCAATGCCATAGAGCATTCTTGGATCGTAGCCTTCCCACCACTTGCCCTTGCCATCGGCGAGAGTAAGGTTGCCGTCGTAGGGTACTCCAGCCTTGTCGCCACTCTTGTCACTGCCAAAAGCGGTTTGCCACCACCACCATGTATATTCATGATGGAAGGTCACTCCATAGCGCATGTTATGCTTGTGGCACGCATCCACCCACTCGCGCAGCAAGTCACGCTTCGGACCGATATTCACCGAGTTCCATGGTTGATAGCGCGAGTTCCAAAGGTCGTAGTTGTCGTGATGAACACCCTGTATCATAAGGAAGCGTGCTCCTGCTTTTTGATAAAGGGCAGTAAGGCGCTCCGGGTCAAGCTTTGTGGGATTCCATGTGCGCAGCACATCCTTATATCCCACCTCCGATGGATGTCCGTAACGCTTGAGGTGGTTTTTGTAGGCATGATGCTCCTCCTTGTATAAGTTGCGTGCATACCAGTCGCCACTCTCTCCGGCTGATTGCGGTCCGAAATGCACCCAGATGCCGAACTTTGAGTCGCGCAACCATTGTGGTGTTCCAGGATAGTTTTTCTCTATTGACTCCCAGTTAGGTTTGAACGGACCATCAGTGATAGGAAGACCGATATTCACCTCCATAAACGTGTTTGAGTCTGCCATCTTAACTGAGTTGACAGCTTGTTTGGCTGGTACGTCGGGAATTGGAGGTAATTGTTTGGGCAACACATCATCGTTCTGTTGCGCCATGACATGGCCTGCCTGGCAGACACATGCCATCATAAATGTTATTAATACTTTATTCATAATACTCAATATTGTTTATTTAATTTTTAATCATACAGATGGAACATCCGCTCCATCATCTGCCATTTCTCATCGCTTGTGGCATTGGCGTCGCAGCCTTGAAACTGGGTGACGTAAGCCTCCCACTCCGCCTGTCGGGGCAAAGTGGCAAGGCGCGTCATGGCCTCATCCCAATTGAAGTCGTCGGGTGTCTCGACGATCATAAACAATCGGTTGCCGAGGATGTATATCTCCATTTCCTCGATACCAACACTACGGATGCCCTCGCGAATCTCGCTCCAGTGGTGCTCACGGTCGTGAGCCTCCACATACTTCTTAATGAGTTCGGGGTCATTCTTCAGTTCTAATGTCTGACAATATCTTTTGCTCATAGTTATTTAAGTTGACAAGTTGACGAGTTGACAAGTTGATACCGATGCGATGCCCGCCGACTATGGCAAATTCATCGGCAAATTATTCTTAGATTCGAGTTAATTACGGCACACAAACACGAATCCGCCTCTTGGCTGGCAGATAATCTTTTCAGGGATTCTTCCTTTCCCCTTCCTTATGCTCCAAGGGGTTGGATTGTTGGCAGGCAGTTCTCCTTTGTAACCTGGTTTATCAGTGAAAAGGGTGTATTTGCCTTTTGGAAGGAAAGACGCATCGAAGGATAGAGTCTGCGAGCTGTCTTTTCCATTGATGCCTGCAACGTACCATGTGTTGCCTTGGCGACGTGCAATGACAACCCATTCGCCGGGATAACCTCCGAGCAGTCGGGTTTCGTCCCATATGGTGGGCAATGCCGACATAAAGTCCTTCACCTCCTTGGGCTGCACGAGATAGCTTTCCGGTTTGTCAGCCCAATGCAGCAACGGCGACTCAAAGAGCACAGGCAGTGCGAGTTCGTGGGCATGGGTAGTGATATGCTTATGCTGCGAGTCGGAGAATGTGCAGGGAGTATAGTCCATCGGTCCAATCACATTGCGTGTGAATGGCAACGTGGCATTGTGGGCAGCAGCCTTCGGAGTGAGGGTGGCGTTGTTGTTATACCACTCCGCTCCATATACCGCTTCTACACTTACGAGGTTGGGATATGTGCGTTGCCAACCTCTTGGAATTGTCGCACCGTGGAAGTTGACCATCAGATGATGGCGTGCGGCACATTCGAGAAGGTCGATACAATACTCCATTGTCTCCTGCTTGTCGCCTGCAAAGAAATCTATCTTCACACCAGCCACACCCATCTTCTCAAGCCATGCAAATTCACGCTCGCGGTTTTCGGGAGCATTCAGACGCTCGTGAGGGCCTGGTGCGCCCCAAGCCTTTATCCATGCCGTTGAGGAGTTATACCACAATATGGGTTTCACACCCTTGTCATGTGCATATCGTATGGCATCCTCTATATTTCCGCCATTCTTCATCTCGTCCCATTCGGCATCGATGAGGACATAAGGCCAGCGCATCTCCACTGCCATATCCACGTATTTACGGACTATCTGATAGTCATTGCTGCCATGATTATATGCCCAATATATCCACGAAACAGAACCTGGTTTAATCCACGAAGTGTCCTCTATGCGGCAAGGTTCACTGACATCAGTAACGAGCGTGGAAGCCACCACATCTTTCAGTTCTCCAACTATAACAACCCTGTAGGGAGAACGCCATTTGCCTGTGGTGTTCTGCAGATTCTCGTCCATCACCACACGAAATTCCTCCTTGTTGCGGTCGTTGTAGAGCGACGACGCGCTATTGTATCTTTCAATTCCTGCCTCGGTAATAAGTGCAAAGACCTTGTCGGATGGTTGAAGCAATGCAGGATAGCCCCAACGCTTGTTTTCGCTCTCTCCAGTGGTGGATAGAGGGAAGAACGCCTCGTATGGTTCTGTCCATTTCTGCATCCATCGCTTCCTACCTTCAGTGATACGATAAGTGGTCAGTTCCTCTGTGGGGCGAGTGTGTTGTAGAGCGTCGAAAACATAGCGGAAAGCAACACCATCGTTATAAGCCCTGACAATGAGTTGCTGCTCTCTTCCGATGTTGTCGATATAAAGATAAGTCACCTCATTGGCCTCATTGCAACAGTCGTGACGCTTGCCTCCAATCATCGTATAGGAGTCTTTTATCGTCTTAACAGGCATTTTTGCCTTGAGCGTCAAGTTCTTTCCACCTCCGTCCTTAGTGAGAATTCCTACATTTGTTATGTCCAATACTTCACACTCGTTGTCGCCGTCGTGATACACCACGGCAAAACCTTTACCTTTTTCTCGCCATTCCACCTTTCCATTAGGAGATATCACTTGTGCCTCGGCAATGGTTGTTATGGTCATTGCCAATATCGCTGAAATAATCTTCATAATTATATGTCTTAATATCAGTGCCTCTGTGTGTTTATTATATTCACATTTATCTTTCGACGATGTTTCTTTGATTTCTTCTCCGCTATTGTCTTCAACCGCTGCTTACTGTCGTTCCACTCGAACTTGATGATGGAGTAGTCGCCTTGCTCAAAGGCATAGCCGTCGCCTGAGTCCTGATAGAGCGAGAACGAGGTGTCGGCACCGGGATAGACATTCAGGGTGATAGGCTTATCGGCTTGGGCTGCAGAATATTCTACCACATCAGATGTTGGGATAATGCTACCAGCCTTGACATATAGAGGCAAACGGTCGATTGATACAGCCACCTCTATCCACTGCCCACCATCGTATGACTCATTTGTCCAAAAGTCATACCATCGGTTGCCTTTGGGCAGATAAACCTTTCGGCTCTTTGCCTCAGCAAG
>JALFPC010000034.1 GCA_022782305.1 Prevotella sp.
AGGCAACTACTAATAATAGGGTACTAAAATAGCTGTTATAAGGGTACTAAAACAACTGTTATAAAGATGCAAGAATAGCTGTTGTAAGGGTACTAAAACAACTGTTATAAGGATACAAGAACAGTTGTTATAATGGTACAAAAACAACTGTTATAAGGATGCAAGAACAGCTGTTATAAGGATGTAAGAATAACAAGACACGATATATGGAAAAACAAGACACGATAGTGCTGTCGCTGGTTAAGGATGACCGAGGCAAGGGACAGAAGGTCTGGACCACCAACATAGATAGGGTGATGGACAAGATCATCAAAGATGCTGATGATGATGCCATCGCCAATTTCAGGTTGGAGGTGAGAAACGGCGTTGCCAACTATAGTGCCGTGGACAACGGCAGATACCGTCTGTATGCCTCGGTGCGCATGGGCAAAGATAATAATGGCGTCATGGGTATCACCGGGCATACTGGTGTGCTGGTGCTCAATACCGTGCAAGTGGCAGACACAAAAATACTGGAACAATTGAAGATGGCCACCATCATGATGCCATCCACTATTGCTGCCTTCAACTCACTGAGCGGCAATCAGATAGTGATACTCGTAAGGGTTTGCCTGCCAAACAGGGAAACACTCGATGACGAGTCCGCAAGAGATCTCTTCTATACCAAGGCTTACCAGGAAGCAGCGGATATTTATTCAGGTCTACTGCATATTGATGTAGTGCCCGCAGGTATCAAAGACGGCAGCTCTCCTATGATGGCATGGTGCCACATGAGTGGCGATAAGAAACCTATCATCGCCGACTCCCCCACCCCAATGAAGATAGTCATGGACAGCACTATCGCTGAGATGCCAAGGAGTAATCGTATACAGGACGAAGACAACGAAACAAGCAGACTGGTAGCGTTTCTCGACGAGAGATTTGAACTGAGGTTCAACCGCGTGAAGCGCACAACGGAGTATCTCGATAAGTTGAGACCGCACTTGGGTTGGCGTGCCGCAGACTTGCGCTTCATCAATGGTGTTGCCATAGATGCAAGCCAGGCTGGCATCAAAGCACGACCCAAAGACGTGAGCATCTATCTCAACTCATCAAAAATAAAAATCAGCGACCCCACAGAGGAACTGCTCTACAATCTGCAGAAATGGGATGGCCACGACCATATCGGTGATATGGCCGACCGCGTTAAAACATCACTGCCGCAATGGAAGAAATGGTTCAGAATGTGGTTTTTAGGATTAGTGGCGCAATGGATGGGCTACAACTCACGGTTCGGAAATAGCATAGTGCCGCTGCTCATCTCACCACAGGGTTACCGCAAGTCTACATTCTGCCGACAACTGCTACCACCACAACTCAGATGGGGGTATCTCGACAACCTGAAATTCACTGACCAGAAGCAAGTTATGACGGCCATGACAGACCAGTTGCTCATAAACCTCGACGAGTTTAATAGCATATCAAAGAAGACACAGGAGGGTTTCCTCAAAAATACTATCCAACTGGCTGAAATAGCAATAAAACGACCATACGCCAGACATATAGAGCAGGAGCGACGACGAGCATCCTTCATAGCCACATCTAATATGACCGACGTGCTCAGCGACCCATCAGGCTCGCGACGATTCTTTGCCGTGGAGGTGACAGAACCTATTGATACCGACACAAAAATCAACTATGAGCAACTCTATGCGCAAGCCGTGGAGGCTGTGAGAAACGGAGAGCGCAGATGGTTTGACCAGAAAGATATTGACGAGGTGATGGCACACAACCGCAAGTATGCTATGCTGAGCAGTGCCGACATGTATTTCAATGACTATTTCGAAACTGCCGATGCTAACGATGAAGATGCCAAGAGACTGACAGCCACTGAGATATATGACTATATACGCAAACGAGCCGGTGCCTCGGCAGTGAACGAGAGCGTAAGGGCCTTTGGACGCTATCTGTCGAACCTCACAGAGATCACAAAGGTGCACACCCGGCGCGGCACGGTATACGTAGTGAAAGAAAGGAAGAAGGACTATGGAGGACAATAGCATTAGCAAAAAATGGTTTGTCGCCATAGTAACACCCAATACCGAACGGGCATGCGCAGCGCGACTCATGACCATACACCCCAACGTAGAGGCTTACGTGCCCGTACAGGTAGAAATGCGACGATGGCAAAGCAAGAAAAGTTTGCAGCAGGTGGAGCGGGTGCTCTGCCCATGCTATCTCTTTGTGAGGTGCACAGAGAGGGAGCGCAAGGACATCAAGAGCGACAAGACATGCTCGTTTATACTCCATTTCATGAAAGACCGCAGCAGGCACGACTCGTTTGGCAATAGTATGTTTGCAGAGGTGCCCGACAGGCAGATGCTTGCGTTTATCAGAATGGTGGAAGACCAGCGAGAGGTGGTATTAGCAAAGCGTATCTTCTCGCGCGGCACAAAGGTCAGAGTGATACATGGCACCCTGAAAGGTGTGGAAGGTGTGCTCATAAGAAATGCCAAATCTGATAGTCAGGTTATCAGCGTGAGAATTGATCACGTGGGCTTTGCATCAATGACTATCTGTCCCGATGAAGTTGAGATAATAGAATAGGAGGTGCGCCGCACCTCCTATTCTATTAGAAGTCGAGGATGATGACCTGACGCGGTTTGAGATTTACTTTGCCGCTGAGGTCGTGATACCTGCCCGTGAGGATATCTTTGGCACGTGTGGTAGTGCCAATCACTTCCTTATATCTGGCGGTGTTGAGGTCTTTGGCTGTCTTGGTGCCATTGAGGATGGTCATCACGGTGCGTCCCTTATACTGTCGCGCAACGACATACACGCCATCTACGGGGATGAAATGGGTCTGCGAACCCTTGGTGATCACCTCATTACCCTTGCGCCAATGGAGCAGGCGGCGAAGCCAGTTAAACATGGCATTCTCGGCCTTGGTGCGCCCCTCGGCAGTAAAGGCACTGCGGGCATCGCCAGGGAAGCCACCGGGGAAGTCTTTGCGCACGTTTCCATCTGTAACGCTCTTGGTACCATTCATTAGCACCTCCGTGCCGTAATAGAGTTGCGGGGTGCGATTGACGGTGAGCAGCAATGCCAATGCCTGCTTGAGTGCGAGGGTGTCGCGCCCATCGCCGAGGAAGCGGTCGGTATCATGATTCTCTATAAACGCCATGACATACGATGGGTTGGGATAGAGATAGTCATACACGAAACTATTATAAATACGGTTGAAGCCCTTCCACCAGTCATCGGTCTCCTCATTCTTTGCCATGTTTATTTTCTCAAAGAAACTGAAGTCCATGACCGAAGGGAGATAGCTGTTTATTTTAGCAATCTTTGAGTTCTTCTGCCATGCGGCGGTATAAGCAGGCTCCGTTACCCATGTCTCGCCCACGGTATTGAAGTTAGGATATTCGAGGTATAGGCGTTTCATCCATCTTGCCATACCATCGGCATCGGCATAAGGGTATGTGTCCATACGTATGCCGTCGATACCTATTGTCTCTATCCACCATATACTATTTTGAATGAGGTAATCCATCACCCATGGCAGGCGCTGGTTGAGGTCGGGCATGGTGGGCACAAACCATCCGTCAACGGTTTCGCGCATGTCTACCTGACTGGCATAGGGGTCTACAACGGGAGTAAGCTTATAACTGGTTTGCAGATAACGGTTGTCCTTGCCTGCAGCCTCATCCACAGTGGCAGATGTCACCTTGGTGCCATCGGCGGCGGTGAGCCATTCAGGGGTGTTAAACCAGTCGTGTGTAGGCATATCTGCCACCCAAGGATGCTCAAATCCGCAGTGGTTGAAGATCATGTCCATAACAATTTTCAGTCCCTTGGCATGGGCCTCATCGCAGAGGCGGCGGTATTCGTCATTGCTACCGAAGCGTGGGTCCACACGGTAGTAGTTGGTGGTGGCATAACCATGGTATGTACTGTTGCCGCCACGGTCGGGAGAGTTATTCTCGAGCACGGGAGTAAACCACAGGGCCGTCACTCCGAGGTCGTTGAAATAGTCGAGGTGCTGGCGTATGCCCTCGAGGTCGCCACCATGTCGGAGTGATGGTTGCGAGCGGTCGTTCTTATACTCGTTGAGACCTTTTATCTGGTCGTTGTCGGCACGTCCCGATGCAAAGCGGTCGGGCATGAGCATATAGAGCACGTCGGCATTAGAGAAGCCGCGGTGGTCTTCGCCTTTCATCTCGCGTGCTTTGAGGGAGTAGTCAACCTTTGTTTTCTTTTTCCCGTTGGCGAAGGTGAGGGTCATGGTGCCGGGTTGTGCATCCTTGATGTTCAGATACACGAGCAGATAGTTGGGACTATCGAGGCGCACCAGGCTGTCGATGCTCACGCCGGGGTAGTCGGTAGAGACATCGGCCGTTTTGATATCCTTGCCATAAACCATGAGTTGGAGGTGCGGGTCGTGCATGCCTACAAACCAGTCTGTGGGTTCTATTCGGTCTATTTTAACTGCTTTCACTGCTGCATTCAAAGTTAGTGTGGAGCCCAGCAAGAGGGCGATAAATAGTTTTTTCATAATTCCTTGTATATTATTCTCAAATATGCTTTTTCCGCCATCTTGTCAGTTATGTACTATCAGAGCCTCCTGAGGACTCACGGTGAGCTGATGGCAGTCGTTAATGTGTGATATGCCTGAGAGGTTGATCATGCCACCCTCGCATACAGAGGTGTAGGATGAGCGCGGCACTGTGATGGTCTGCACTTTCTTGCTGGCATTCAACACTACGATGATATCCTTCCACGCATCACCATTGGCGTTGCCCTTGAGGCGGAAAGCAACCACGCAGTCGGGAGTGGTAAGAAACTCAAGATGACTGCGCACCATGTCGGCATCTGACATGCGGAAGGCTGGATGATTGCGACGCAGCTCGGCCAGTCCGCGATAGTAGTCGAAGACCTGCGGATAACGCTTGAGGTTATCCCAGTTGAGCACGTTGATACTGTCGGGCGAGCAATAGCTGTTGTGTACGCCCTTCTTATCGCGCAGCATCTCTTCGCCTGCGAGTATGAAGGGCACGCCCTGCGATGTAAACACAGCGGTCTGTGCCAGCAGGTCGAGGCGTATGAGTTCGTCGGTGGTGATGCCTGGGATGCTTGCCTTCAACCTGTCTACGAGGCACATGTCGTCATGGCAACTCACATAGGCAATCATCTGCGCGGGCGAGTTTGTCCATGGCGCCTTGCTGTAGTTTACCTTGGTGATGTCAATCTGCGGGTGACTGATGGCGCCCGTGATGCCGAAGCGTATGCTCTCCTCATGGCCTGGGATGGCAGCAAGGAAGGCACCCTTATGGTCGTCGCTGAACGGACCACGAATGGCATCGCGCATGTCATCGCAGAAGGCTCCTATGCGGTCGAGTTGGCGGGTGTTGGCTTTCATTGCCAGTTTGTCGGTGGGGTATGCACAATCGCCTGCGCTCCATCCCTCGCCATACATATAGATATTTGGATCTATGGTGTCGAGGGCGCGGCGTATGATGTTCATGGTTTCGATGTCGTGGATGCCCATGAGGTCGAAGCGGAATCCATCTATATGATACTCTTTGGCCCAATAGAGCACCGACTCGAGCATGAACTGGCGCATGAGGGGTTTCTCGCTGGCAGTCTCATTGCCGCAACCAGAACCGTTTGACTCTTTGCCATCGGCAGTAGTGCGGAAATAATATCCTGGATAGGTGAGATTGAAGTTGCTACCTTCTGTATTGAATGTATGATTATACACTACGTCGAGTATCACCCTGATGCCAGCCTTGTGCAGCGCCATAACCATCTGTTTGAACTCACGGATGCGCGCTTTCGGGCAGGCGGCATCGGTGGCATACGAACCCTCGGGCACGTTATAGTTGAGTGGGTCGTAACCCCAGTTATACTGTGCCTTGGTAGGTTGCGACTCATCCACGGAGGCGTAGTCGAACGATGGTAGTATGTGTACGGCATTGATGCCGAGTTGGCGCAGGTAATAGATGGCTTTGGGTTCGGTGAGAGCCAGATACTTACCTTTGTTTACAAGACCTGACGAGGGATCAACGGAGAAATCGCGATGGTGCATCTCGTATATCACCAGGTCGGTGGGCGACAGTGTCAGTGGACGCTCATCGCAGCACCACCCTTCGGGGTTGGTATCTGCCATGTCTATGATGGCGGCGCGCTTGCCGTTTACTCCCACTGCTTTGGCAAACACACCGGGTGTTTCGGCCATGGGTTGCTTGCCCGTCTGCACTTGGAAGGTATAGAACTTGCCTTTCAGGTCGCCCTTGATGTCGGCAGTCCAGAGGTCGCGGCCTGTGCGCTTCATCTTCACTGTCTGAATGCGCTCTCCTCCCGTGGCTTGTGTATAAATATGCACTTTGACACTCTTAGCCTTTGAGGGAGCATTGAGTCGGAATGAGGAGCCAGACTGTGAGTAGCGGAGCTCGTCGAAGGTCTCCTGTGCTCCTGCTATCATCGTAGTAGCTGCCAGCATAACGGATAATAGTATTTTCTTCATGTCGTGGATTTGTGAGAATGTTTTTTTATTTCTTTGCACATAGATGATGTAATGGGTTGATAACCATTATAATGCCTTGATGCTGATGGCGAAACCGCCGCCCTGAGCCTCATGAATCTTGAGGCTCTGACCTTTCTTCACCGTTTTCTTGGTAATGGTGTAAGCTTTGGGGTTATGCTCATAGTGTGCATCTTTGGCATCGGCATAGATGGTAGCCTCATATTTGCGTCCCTTGTCGAGGAAGTCGAGGTTTACGATGGCTGTACGTGCATCTGCATTAGTCTTACCGCCCACAAACCAGTTGTCGGATTTCTTATCCTTGCGTGCCACGGTGATAAAGCGTGCGGGTTCGGCCTCGAGATAGCGTGAGTCGCTCCAGTCGCAGGGCACATCGCGGATAAACTGGAAAGCATCCATGAAGCGCTCATAGTTTTCGGGCAGGTCGGCAGCCATCTGCAGTGGTGAATACATTACGAGGTATAGTGATAGTTGTCCGCAGAGTGTGGTATGCACAAAGCTTGTATTGTCGCTCCATGTGTTGAGTTGTGTCTCGAGGATTCCCGGGGTGTAGTCCATGGGTCCTCCCTGCAGTCGTGTGAAGGGCAGGATCACGGTGTGGGCGGGGTCGCTACCGCCGAATGCCTCATATTCGGTGCCTCGTGCGCTCTCGTTGCCCACGAGGTTGGGCCATGTGCGGCATAGTCCTGTGGGTCGTGTGGCCTCATGGGCGTTTACCATGATATGATGCTTTGCTGCTTTCTCCACCACATACTGGTAGTGGTTGTTCATGAGTTGGCTGTAGTGATGCTCGCCGCGTGGTATCATGTCTCCCACATAGCCTGTCTTGACGGCATCATAACCATATTTATTCATGAGTTTGAATGCCTCGTCAATATGTCTTTCGTAGTTGAGTGCCGATGATGAGGTCTCGTGGTGCATCATGAGTTTGACACCCTTTGAGTGGGCATAGTCATTGAGCATCTTAATATCGAAATCGGGGTATGGGGTGACGAAATCAAACACGTCGAGTTTGGAATGGCCAAACCAGTCTTCCCAGCCTTCGTTCCATCCCTCTACGAGCACTTGGTCGAGACCATTGGCAGCGGCAAAGTCTATATATCTCTTTACCTGTTCGTTGTTGGCGCCATGCGTTCCGTTGGGTTTGCATTTCGAATAGTCGGTGGTGCCGAGATGCACAGAAGGCAGGTCGTTGGTATAGCTCCATGACTGTTTGCCCACTATCATGCTCCACCACACGCCACAGTATTTGGTTGGGTGGATCCATGAGGTATCTTCTATCTTGCAGGGTTCGTTGAGGTTGAGGATGAGTTTGCACGACAACATATCGCGGGCGTCATCGCTCACCAATACTGTGCGCCAAGGGGTATTGAAAGGTGTCTGGACGAAACCCTTGTAACCTTTTGCATCGGGAGTGAGCCATGACTCAAACACCATGGTCTTGTCGTTGAGGTTTAGGTGCATGGTGGGGTAGTTGACGCATGCTGCTTCGTGGATGTTGATATACAGTCCATCGTCTGATTTCATCTGCAGGGCTGTCTGCACGCCAGTTTCTGAGAATACCGCCACTGAGGAGTTGCTCCAGTTGACAGCACTATTAAAGCGTTTACGAATGCCTGACAGGCGGGTCTCCTGGGTTTCCTGTTCTTGGGTTTCATAATCGCCTGGCAACCACCATGCTATATGGTCGCCAGCCATAGCAAACTGGGTGTGCTCTTCCTTGATAACGAAATAGTTGAGCGTTTGCTGTTGCGGGAACTCATACCTCAGTCCCATGCCATAGTCATACACGCGGAAGCGGATGGTGATGGCGCGGTTGGATGCTTCCTGCAGGAGGTTGACAGCCAGTTCGGTATAGTTATTACGGATAGTGGATGTTTCGCCCCATACGGGTGTCCATGTTTCATCGAAGGATGTTGTTTTGGTGTCTATGACCTTAAAGCCATCCATGAGGTTTGTTTCTTTTTCGTTGCTCGAATATTTTGTTTTGGCAAGTTCGAGTCCGAGTTTGCTTGTTTTCACCACCTCCTTACCTTTATATGTCATCTGGTAGGTAGGCTCGCCCTTGGCAGTGAGGGCGAAATCGAGTTTTACGTTGCCATTTGGCGATACTGCCTGCTGAGCCATCGCGGCAAGGGGCAGCAATGCGAATAATGATAATAATTGTCGTAGCATAGAGTTTATATTATTTTATAGTTTCATTGTTTTATTTTATAGTTTCATTGTTTTATTATCTGTTCAAGTTTCACAAGTGTTCACTTGTAGCTGACAAGCGTTTAAGGAGCGGGCTGAAGGCCCAGCAAGCGCATAGCCCAGGGC
>JALFPC010000004.1 GCA_022782305.1 Prevotella sp.
AGCGGATATAGATATGGATGCTATACTATGGTTAAAGACTGCGCCACATATTATTATATTGACATGATGCCAAAGGGCACAAGAGTGATAGAAACAGAGTATTATATAGACCGCGCAGGCGACTATACTATGGGCGCATGCACCGTAGAGTGTGCCTATGCACCTGAATTCCGTGGAGCAGCCAAGGGTGGTAAGATGTACATAAAAGAATAAAAACGACAACAATGAAACTATCGGTAATAAAACTGGAGATGATGGCCATTATGGCGGCATTCTCCCTCAATATGGCGGCACAGAAGATCGTGGTGCTAACACCATTGGAGAAGTCAGTATCAAAAAACGGAATCGGTTATCTCGACATAGGAAAGGTGGGGTTCCGCTCGCCCGTTATGGCGGTATTTGAACTCAAAAACAAGGGCAGCAAGAAAACAGCCATTGATAATGTGTGGGTGTCGTGCGGATGTCTTGCTGCCGACTATCCCAAGACAGAGATAGCAGGAGGAGAGAAATTCAAGATCAGGATTACCTACGATGCCGCACAGATGGGGCACTTCGAAAAACAGGTGAGAATAAAAACCCGCAACGGACAGTATACAGACCTGGCCATAAGAGGCGTGGTAGTGGAAGAGGTCAAAGACTATGCTGGAGCATACCCCGTGAAAGTGGGCGACCTGCGCATAGACTGCGACAATATAGAGTTTGACGATGTGA
Source organism: Prevotella sp. (assembly GCA_022782305.1). Taxonomy (GTDB): domain Bacteria; phylum Bacteroidota; class Bacteroidia; order Bacteroidales; family Bacteroidaceae; genus Prevotella. Next base: position 712 of record JALFPC010000004.1, read on the forward strand.
ACAAGGGCGACAAACCATATTTCGATATTCACATAATCAACGACGGTGTGAAGACCATGCAGCCAAACCTTATGCACATGCCCGCATATCTAACAGCACAATACACCCCGCAGTATCTCAGACCGGGCGAACCTGGCATTATCAGGGTAACGCTCAATTCAAACGAACTGCATGACTATGGAATGACACAAACATCGGTATATCTCGGCAATAATCTCGGCGACACCGTCAGCCAAGACAAAGAGATAGTGGTGACTGCCGTATTGTTGCCATCCTTTGCTGCCATCAAGGACAACGTCAAGCAGTATGCACCTAAAATCAACCTATCTGCCAAGGAACTCAACCTCGACTTCAATGGCAAAAAGAAGAAACGTGGAACTATCGAGATAACAAACAACGGACGCACTGCCCTCGCTATCTCATCGCTACAGGTGTTTACCACAGGACTGAATGTTACCCTGGGCAAGGCCGAACTACAGCCTGGCGAGACCACCACACTCAAGATTACAGCCATCAAGGAGCAGATAAAGAAAGCCAAGTCGATGCCACGTGTGCTTATGATTACCAACGATCCTGACAATCCCAAGATCGTGATAAAGGTGAACACCAAGAACTGACAATGCGTAATAACAAACAGATATAACGAAATATCTATATAACGAAATAGCGAACCGACAAAAAGAAATAAACTCTATACGATGGAACATCCAGAAAACAGCGAAGACTATAAGGGTCTAACCGTGAATGGCGGTGTGGAACAGCCGTCTATTATCAATCCATATATGCGCCGTGGCCGTTATCGCCGTCGCGAACTGACCGTTGGCGAGATGGTAGAAGGTATTATAAAGGGCGACGTGACCGTGCTCAGTCAAGCCGTCACCCTTGTGGAGAGCATCAATCCCCAACATCAGCAGAAAGCACAGGAAGTGATAGACAAATGCCTTCCCTACAGCGGACAATCGGTGAGGGTAGGCATCAGCGGTGTGCCTGGAGCGGGCAAGTCTACATCCATAGATGAGTTTGGTATGCACGTGCTCGACAGATGGGGTGGCAAACTGGCAGTGCTCGCCATAGACCCCAGTTCAGAGCGTTCCAAGGGTAGCATCCTGGGCGACAAGACACGCATGGAGAAACTATCGCAGCATCCGAAATCATTCATACGTCCCAGTCCAACGGCTGGTTCGCTTGGTGGTGTGGCACGCAAAACCCGCGAGTCTATAATCCTCTGCGAGGCCGCAGGATATAACCATATCTTTGTAGAAACGGTGGGAGTGGGGCAGAGCGAGACGGCATGCCATTCCATGGTAGATTTCTTTCTGCTCATACAGTTGGCAGGCACGGGCGACGAACTACAAGGCATCAAGCGTGGCATCATGGAGATTAGCGATGGAATAGTTATCAACAAGTGCGACGGAGAGAATGTGGACCGTTGCCATTTGGCAGCCACCAGTTTCCGTAATGCCCTCCATTTCTTTCCCAAGTCAGAGAGTGGTTGGGATCCCAAGGTGCTCTGCTATAGCGGTTTCTATGGCACTGGAGTCAAGGAGATATGGGATATGATAGCCGAGTATGTAGAGTTTGTAAAAGCCAATGGCTATTTCGACTACCGTCGCAATGAGCAGAGCAAATACTGGATGTATGAAACCATCAACGAGCAACTCCGAAATAGTTTCTATCATGATGAAACCATACAAGCCATGCTCACCCATGCCGAGCAGACGGTGCTCAATGGGCAAAAGACGAGTTTTGCCGCTGCAGGCGAACTTCTCGATATGTATTTCACAAAAATGAAACAATGACCACCAACAAGTTGCAGATAGAGATAGATAGCGGCAGCGGGTTTTGCTTTGGTGTCACCACTGCCATCAACAAGGCTGAGATGATATTGGCCGAGGGCGGCACCCTCTATTGCCTTGGCGATATCGTGCATAACGGCATGGAGTGTGAGCGGCTTAAGCGCATGGGCCTGGTAACCATCAATCACGACGACCTCAGTCGCCTACACGATGTGAAGGTGCTTCTTAGGGCTCATGGCGAGCCTCCTGAGACCTACGACATGGCGCGTCGCAACAATATAGAGATTGTGGATGCTACCTGCCCTGTGGTGCTACAGTTGCAGAAAAGGATCAAGAGCCAGTATGATGCTAATCCCGATGCACAGATAGTGATATTTGGTAAAAATGGTCATGCCGAGGTGCTCGGATTAGTGGGTCAGACCCATAGTAAGGCCATAGTGATTGAAACCCTTGCCGATGTGGAGAGGTTGGATTTTGGTCGCGACATCTTCTTGTATTCGCAAACCACCAAGTCGCTCGACGAGTTTCACCAGATTATCGACTATATACACGAACATATAGCCCCTGGTGCCGTGTTTAAGAGTTTTGATACCATCTGCCGTCAGGTGGCCAACCGTATGCCCAATGTGAGCCAGTTTGCCGCTCGCCACGACCTTGTATTGTTTGTGTGCGGGCGCAAGAGCAGCAATGGCAAGGTGCTCTTCAATGAGTGCCGCAGGGTAAACGCCAATTCGTATCTCATTGAAGGCCCTGAGGAGATAAAGTCTGAATGGCTCGAGGGTGTGACCACAGTAGGTATCTGCGGAGCCACCAGCACGCCCAAATGGTTAATGGAAAAGTGTCGCGAGGCGATATTGCTCCATTAGCCACTCTTTCTGCTGTGCTATGGTCATGGTGCTATTGTCGAGAATGATAGCATCGTCTGCCTTACGCAACGGGCTCACCTCGCGATGTGTGTCTATATAGTCGCGTTCTTCCACATTGCGCAATATTTCGTCGAGATTGGCAACCATACCCTTGGCTTTCAGTTCATCATAGCGTCGCTGTGCTCTCACTTTAGCATCGGCGGTAACAAAGATTTTCAGTTCGGCATCGGGAAATACTGTAGTGCCTATATCCCTGCCGTCCATCACCACACCCTTGTCTTTGCCCATGCGCTGCTGCTGCTCCACCATGGCGGTGCGCACAAAGGGTAGGGCGGCAATGATGCTCACACGGATAGACACCTCCATGCCGCGAATCTTGTCTTCCACGCAAACACCGTTGAGATAGGTATCGGGGCGACCAGTGGCTGGATTAAACTGAAAACTGATCACTATCTTGCTCATGTCGCCCAGCAGTCTGCGTGCATCTATATTATTATCTTCGTCAAACATGCCGTGCTCCAGAGCATAGAGGGTAACGCTGCGATACATGGCTCCCGTGTCTACATACACATATCCAATCTCTTTAGCCAAGTCTTTGGCCATGGTGCTCTTGCCGCATGAAGAATAGCCGTCTATGGCTATGGTAATCTTTTTCATATATATTCAATTTTTTACTTATTCCTTATTGATTTTGGCTGTCAGCCTTCGTCTTGTCTCGCTGCTAAGTCAGCCTTCGTCTTGCTATGTCATAGACAGTAACTTACATTGATGAGCAGCGAACTGACCGACACATGATATTTGGCGTATGCCACATTGAGTTTAAATCGCTCCAACTGCACACCACCGCCGAAAGAGAGTCCTGCTCCATGGCTGCTCTCACCCTCGCCGTCGCTAATTCTCATCTCCTTGTTACGTCTGAAATTATATCCGCCAGCAATGTATATATTGTCAGACAGAAAAATGTCGGCACCTATGGCGAGGTGGTGTATGAAGGAGTCGTCCCAGTCGTGCAGGTTGTTGAGTGTGGCAGAAAACCTGAGTGGTGCCATGGCCATCTTCTTGCTTATGCCCACCTGCAGGTCGAAAGGAATCTTTTCAAAATCCTCGTCGTATGCGTCTATCTGTCCTCCAAGGTTGCGTGCCACTGCCGAGAGGCTCAGTCCCTGCGCCTCGTCAAAATAGTTGATGCCCAGGTCTACAGCCACTGCCATTGAGTTATATCCCGCTATGGATGACGATATTATCTTGGCTGTGATGCCACCTGTGAAGAGAGTAGACAGGCTATAGGCTACGCTTCCGCCCAGCATAATATCTTTGGCCGAAAACTCGCCCGTCTGGATATTGTCGGCAGTGGTTTGGCGCATGCTGCCATAGTCCATATATGATGCGCTCACTCCCCATGTGCCGCGGTCGCCCCACGCCCTCACAAACGAGGCGCTGCCCACCATGGTGCCCTCCATATAGGTCATATAGTTAAGGTTGAGTGATTTGTCGCTTACCCCTCCGAGCATGGCTGGGTTATGGAATATCATGGTTGGGTCGTCGTCGGTGATGGTGATATTATTCCCTCCCAGTGCAGCCACATGCGCACTCACTGGCAGACGCAAGAAATTGTATGCCGTTTGGCTTTCTTGAGCCTTTGTGAGCATGGCTACAAGGAATAATATCACTATAAATATGCTTTTTTTCATCTTTTTCTGATAATTTGTCTGCAAAGTTACTCTTTTTTCAAATAACAGCACTAACTTTGTGGCAGGATTTCGTATCCCATACAAAAAAATAACGCTGAATAAGGTATTTTATTGTTTGCAGATGGAGATAAAGAAGAATCATAATGCCGATATCGAAAGAGAAAGAACCAAGCGCTTTCTCCACGCTGTCATGATAGTGATGGCGGCTATGGTGGTGGTGATGGAGTGGAACGACCCTGCCGCCATTGCCGATGATGACTCTTTTCTCGACGATGCCATCACTGAGATGGAAATAAAACCTGTAGACAAATATAAGGATATGATTGCCCTTGTGCAGAAACCGCAGGAGCAGAAATCAGAAAAGGTCAAGGTGGTGGACAAGGAGGTGGAAATGGCACCACCCGTAGACCTCGACACAGAGGAGCAGCAGGTACAAGAGCAGACAGACACAACGCAGAATGCCACCAAGGCAGTATCGCCCCGACCCACCGATATGGACAATCCTCTCAATTTCCGTATAGTGGAAGACCTGCCGCAGTTTCCCGGCGGACCCGTTGAGATGATGAAATGGCTCACCAAAAACCTCAAATACCCCAAGGCCGCGCAAGCAAGAAAGGTGCAGGGTAGAGTGCTGGCCCAGTTTACCATCAATACCGACGGCACGGTGCAAGACATCAAGATAGTGGAATCTCTCGATGCTGCCTGCGACCGCGAAACCCTACGTGTGCTCAAGATGATGCCCAAATGGAAGCCTGGCATACAAGATGACCAACCATGCCGCACCAGGGTGTGCATACCCGTGGTGTTTAAACTGTAATCATTAAAACCAAAAGATAACCGAATATGAAAAGTTCAACGGAATTGCTACAGATGGTCAACACCTTCCTCGACCAACTGCCATACGACCGCCAGCCGCAGTCTCTCTATGATCCAATCAGATATGTGCTCTCAATGGGAGGCAAGCGCATACGCCCAGTGATGATGTTGCTTGCCTACAATCTCTATAAGGAAAACCCCGAGAGCATACTCATGCAGGCATGTGCACTTGAGACATACCATAACTATACCCTGCTGCACGACGACCTCATGGACAATGCCGACGTGCGCAGAGGAAACCCCACAGTGCACAAGAAATGGGATGCCAACACTGCCATACTCAGCGGCGATACCATGCTCGTGGTGGCATATCAGCGCATGGCACAATGCCCCGCAGATAAACTCGCACAAATCCTCAGTATCTTCACCGAAACGGCTCTCGAGATAGGAGAGGGACAGCAGTATGACATGGACTTTGAGCATCGCAATGATGTGACCGAAGAGGAATACATAGAGATGATAAGATTGAAAACCAGCGTGCTCCTGGCATGCGCCATGCATATAGGCGCGGTGCTTGCCGATGCTTCAGACGAAGATGTGAAGCACTTATACCGCTTCGGCGAACAGATAGGATTGGCATTCCAACTCCAAGACGACCTGCTCGACGTGTATGGCGATCCGAAAGTGTTTGGAAAAAACATCGGAGGCGACATAGTATCTAACAAAAAGACTTATATGCTCATCAATGCCTTTGTGAGAGCCAACAGCGAGCAGAGGGCTGAACTCAATAGATGGGTGGAAGCCACTGTTTTTGACCATAAGGCAAAGATTGAGGCCGTCACCAATATCTATAACCAACTGGGCATACGCCAACTCTGCGAAGAGAAAATAAACTATTATTTCCAGCAGGGACTGCAATGCCTCAAGAAAGTGAGCGTGAGCGACGAGAGGAAGCAATGTCTGCTCAACTTTACCTACGACCTCATGAACAGGGAGATTTAATGACATTATACATATAGCCAAACATAAGATTACCAACCATAGAAATCAGAACCTATGCCATACCGACGATTGCCCAAGACTGATGCAGCCCGACTCAAGGCTCTCAAGACTATCATTGACAACAATGATGTCTATACTGTGCGCAACCGTGTGGTTGACTGGAAAATACTGAACAAATGCCAACCCGTGTATGACAGGCTGCTCACCGCTTGCCAGCAATACAAGGTGCGCATGGATGCACAGAAGAGAAAGAATGCACGTTATCCGCAACTGCTTAAAAATGCTACCATGTATTTGAGCCACTTCATCCAAGTACTGCTCATGGCCGTGGAGCGAGGCGAGATAAAATCACAGACTCTCAGCCTCTACGGGTTGCCAAACGATGCTACTGCACTGCCCGACATGCGACAGCCCGACCAATTGCTCGAGTGGGGCGACCGTATAATAAAAGGTGAGCGAGAAAGGATAAAAAACAAGGGCATACAGATCTATAACCCTACTATCGGCAAGGTGCTCACTCATCTCGACATCTTCAGAGAGGCATACATGGCACAGAAAAACAAACAGATGCTCACAGCCAAGGCACTGGAAAACATACAGAAACTAAGGCCCGAGGTGGACGAGGTCATTCTCGAACTGTGGAACCAGATAGAAAACCATTATGCCGACCAACCTCCCGAGGTTAGATTTCGCGAGTGTAGCAAATTAGGGGTGGTATACTATTACCGCCGCAAGGAAGAGCATATCTTTGGCGAGTTCTGACAATTAGTGGTAATGTAAAACCGTTATATTCATTGACATAGTATAACCATGATATTCATTGATACCCATACTCATCTTGATGGTGAGGAATATGCTGCCGACCGCGATGAAGTAGTGGCCAGAGCCAAAGCGGCCGGAGTGGCCATGGTCTTCATTCCCGCCATCAGCACCGACAATATCCCCACTGTGCTTGACACGTGTCGCCGATACCCAGGCTTTGCCAAACCCATGATAGGCATACATCCAGAGGAGGTGCGCGCCGATTATGAGCAGCAGATAGCCAAGGCTAAGACCATGATGACTCCAGATGTGATAGCCATAGGCGAGGTGGGCCTTGATTTCTACTGGAGCCGCGAATATGAGCAAGAGCAGTTGAAGGCTTTCGAGATGCAGGTGCAATGGGCTGTGGAGGCCCACTTGCCGCTCATGATACACTGTCGCAAGGCCCAGCAAGAGATGGTGGCCATATTGAAACGCTATGAAGCCGATCTGGTGGGAGGCGTGTTTCATTGCTTCACGGGCAATGAGCAGGAGGCCGCCCAACTGTTGCGCTTCAATCGTTTTGCCCTCGGCATCGGAGGTGTGCTCACATTCAAGAAATCCAAGTTGCCTGATGTGGTCAAAGATATACCCCTGTCGCGCATAGTGCTGGAGACCGACTCTCCCTATATGGCACCAGTGCCCAAGCGTGGTGAGCGCAACGAAAGTGCATACGTTGAGCACGTGCTGCACAAGATAGCCCTCTGCCATGGCAAAAGTGCAGATGAGGTGGCACATATCACCACACATACAGCACTCAGCATATTCACCAAGGCGGCAGATACAATGGCAACCCTTGTATGAGCAACAATGACAGAGCAACTAATGACCCAATAAAATACTTAAAGAAAATTAAAATTCGGGGCATGATAAGTGATATATGAAATAAAAGAGATAAATTTGCACTCCGAAACCAAGAGATGGTATCAAAAGGAAAGGTGCTCGAGTGGTTGAAGAGGCACGCCTGGAAAGCGTGTAACCGGCAAAACCGGTTCGCAGGTTCGAATCCTGTTCTTTCCGCAATGTTTTTGGCAATTACAAGTTTTTTCAATGTATTTATGAAAAAAACAATCCTTTCTTTTGCACTTGTATGGATGATGGTGATGGCATGCATGGCAGGCCAGCAGACCATTCCGGGTGCTGAGGCAAAAGGCACTCCACACACAGTATCGGTTGCCGACAGTAATGCAGCAGAAGTAGTGACCGCCGCAGATAGCGCAGCCGTAGAGAGCATTGGCGATAATGACCTTGCCCTGCCCGATGAGGCTGCCGACGATAGTGCTGACCAAAGTCTGCACAAGGTGATCAAATCAAAGTTTATCGAGGGCAACGCAGGCTTCATGTCGCTCGTGGCCCTTGCTCTGGTGCTTGGTTTGGCTTTCTGCATAGAGCGCATCATCTATCTGTCGCTCTCAGAGATCAATGCCAAGAAACTGATGGAAGAAATAGAGTCAAAGGTCAACATTGGCGACATTGAAGGTGCCAAGGAACTATGCCGCAATACCCGCGGGCCCGTGGCATCCATCTGTTGTCAAGGACTGATGCGCATATCCGAAAGCATCGACAATATAGAGCGGTCTATAATCTCTTATGGCAGTGTGCAGACCGCCAACCTCGAGAAAGGATGCTCATGGATATCGCTCTTTATCACCATAGCCCCTTCGTTGGGATTTCTCGGCACCGTGATAGGCATGGTAATGGCATTCGATCAGATAAGGATAGCAGGCGATATCAATCCAACTATTGTGGCTTCGGGCATGAAGGTGGCGCTCATCACCACCATCTTTGGTATTGTGGTGGCTATTGTGCTCCAACTCTTCTATAATTATATCATATCAAAGATTGAGCATCTCACATCGCAGATGGAAGAGTCTACGGTCACACTGCTCGATATTATAGTCAAATACAAATCATCGAGATGAATCCCTTTGCCCTGCTTGCCGATGTCATTCTGTGGGTTGTCTATGCTCTCGTCATGGCAGCCCTTGCAGCCGTGCTCTTCTCATGGTGTAGGTCGCTACGCATGCGTGGCGGCACAAAGGGGAGCAATGGTGTGCCACAAACGGGCATCAAGGCGGTGGCCATACTCCTGCCACTGGTTTGCGGAGTGATTACCTTTGCCATGGCATCATCTACGCCCATAGTGGCCAACGGCATCACCTATGATAATGTGATGTGGCTGCTGCTTTCCGACATGCTCATCTATACCATTCTCGCAATGCTTATTGTGGCCGTGCTTGCCGTGCTCTTCGGCATGTCGGGCATCAGCAGGCGCATTGCCAAGAGATGGAAATAAAGTTTTTTAGAATATGCTATTCAAAAGACGATTCCGACAGACTGTGCCGCCCCTCAATACCACATCCACGGCCGATATTTCCTTCATGCTGCTGGTGTTTTTCCTTATCACCACCTCTATGGACAGTAGGATGGGGCTGCAGCGTGTGCTGACTCCTGCTGACGATGAGCATCATGAGAAGCAACGTGAAGTGGAGCGCCGCAATGTGATGATTCTCCAACTCGATGCACATGGCAAGGTGAGTTGCAACGGAAAGCCTGCCGACTTGTCGCATCTTGCTGATATACTGGTGGATTTCATTGCCAACGAACAAGACGACCCACAAAAACCACTGCGGACCAATAGAATTGTGGAGGGCATAGGTCAGGCAGCCGTATGTGATATGCATATCATACAGATAGAGGCAGCACCCACAGCCACCTACGATGCTTATTTCGCAGTGCAAAACAGCATAGTGGCAGCATATAAAATCCTGCGCGAAAGATATGCACAACGATATTTCCACCGTACCTTCGCTCAACTCTCGCCTGAGCAACGTCAGGCCGTGGTTACCTGTGTGCCACAGCGCATAGCAGAGGTAGACTCCAACAGTGTGAAAGGGGGTGAACAATGAGTAACATACGCCGACAACCATCCTTCCGCCTATACCGCAGTAAGCGCAACAGACGTACTATTCCCGTGCTCAACACAGCCTCGTTGCCCGACCTTATCTTCACCGTGTTGTTTTTCTTCATGATTGTCACCCACATGAGAGACGACAATATGCAGGTTAAATACACATTGCCCAAGGGCGACCAACTATCGTCGCAGCAGAAGCGTCCCGACATTGTGGATATATATGTGGGCAAGGCCATACCACAGCAGGGCACCGCAGTGGCCGAAGGTTATCTGTTGCAGGTAAACAACGAGGTGGTAGACATCAGTGCACTGGGAGACATCCTTATGCGTGCCAGCCAGAAGGCCGAAGCCTCGGGCATGTCTTCAGTGCGTGTCAATTTCTGTGCCGACCGCGATGTGCCCATGAGCATGATATCAGAAATAAAACGTGTGATGCGCCGCTGTCATGCTCTCGAGGTCAGTTATACGGCCATGCCGGCAAAAAGCAAATAGTTATCTGCATTGCCTTGACAACAGCATATTTTGCCGATAGGAAAAAGATATTTCTATTTTCTCTTTGCCGTTTCATTACTTTACATTATCTTTGCACCTCAAAGAGTATATTGCTCGGCTAACTTAATTGACATTAATAATGGCAAACATGAAATTAGACAACCTCGACAAGCAAATCCTCAAAATGATTGCCTGTGATGCACGCATCCCCTTTTTGGAGGTGGCAAGAGCATGCAATGTGAGTGGTGCAGCCATTCATCAGCGCATACAGAAACTCACTGCCAATGGTGTGCTCAAGGGGTCGCAGTTCGTTATAGATCCCGAAAAAATCGGATATGAAACCTGTGCTTATGTTGGGCTCAACCTCAAGCAACCCGAGAGTTTTGATACTGTGGTTACCAGACTCAGAGACATACCAGAGGTGGTGGAATGTCATTATACCACTGGCGATTTCGACTTGTTTATAAAAATCTATGCCATCAACAACCATCACCTGCTCAATATCATCCACGACAAGTTGCAACCGCTCGGACTGTCGAGAAGTGAAACCATCATCTCGTTTAATTCTGCCATCAACAGGCAACTGCCCATCGTAAACATTCCGATAGTGGAAGACGAAGAAGGTGAACCGAGAGATAACAAGGAAACCAAAGAGAAGGAACCAAGAGAGAAGAAAGAGCCAAGAGAGAAGAAGGAGCAAAAAGAGAGCAAAAGAGCCAAAAGAGAGCAAAAGAAACAAACGCAAGGATAAGTTCCCTATTCTGTGAGAAGAAACTGAATAAACTATCTGGCCAACAAACAGGAGTAAACATCGAGGTAAGACTCAAAAGAGCAAGAAGAAAGACAAAAGCAGAGAGAGGTTAATGCAATAGCGCCCAAATGTCCAAATGTTCAAAATGTTCAGTGGACCATTTTTCCACATGCAGGCGCGCGTACATTATTATATAGGGAGTGCCGTTACACTAGCAAAAAGCAATTAAAACTGGTCGCATGGAGCATCAAGATACCAAGCTGACCTCTATGCGTCCACGACTGAAAGAATTAAACGACAATCCCTATATATTGTATCATATAAGAAAAGGCTATAAGACAAAAATTGTTTCATCTCCGCAGATGTTGCGGATTTTGAGACGTAGAGGTTGCTTTGGTGCATAGATTTTTGCATCCCAGAAGTTCTTTGTCTTCTGACCGTTGAGAATGACGTAGCCGAGTTTGTCTATCTTCACTTCTGAGTCACTGTGCCATTCGCCTTCTGTGGCAGTACAGTCAACCGAAAGGTATTCAATTGTCTCAAGACCTTCTTTGCTGATTGAGATTGGATTGAACTTTTTCTTCTTGTCGGCACCCATGTTCTTTGCGTTGAAGTCATAGATCTTCTGCAATACTCGGTCACTGACGAACTTGGTTATCTCTATGTCGAAACCTTCCTTTTCTATCTTCTTACCGCAGAGTTCCTCGGTAGCACGTTCCACCTTATACTCGGCATAGTCCTCTGCCACTACATCATCAAGCACCACTTTCAGGTCGCGCAGTTCCACAAAATCCTTTGGCACAGATTTGTCCTCGTTGATGAACTTGTATATTTCCTCTTCGCTGGTGATGTCAACGTAATAGACGATGACCTTCTTGATGTCGCTTGGCAGTTCGGGAATTGCCTCGTGCAGTATGCGGTTCATCATCACTTCATCGAGCAGTTTTGATGAGCTGTCCATGAGGTTAGGCACATAGACAGGCACCTTGCCCAACTTTGAATCGCTGATGTAACCCTCCCAGAACTCATCTACGCTATCATCGTTCTTCATGCCCGGAATGAGTCGGCAGATGTTATCCATCGTCTGTTGCGGGTTGCGGTAGAGTTGTATGCCGTCCTTCACCTCCTTCATGGTGAATGAGGCTCCAGAAGCCATGAGCCGGTCGCGTGCTGTCTGTATGCTGTTGATGCCGATGTCGGTGTGGATGAATCTGCGGCCAAGACGGTTTGCTACGGCTGCAGTCACACCGCTGCCTCCGAAGAAGTCAGCCACAAGCATTCCTTCGTCAGACGAGGCTTTGATGATACGCTCCAAAAGGGCTTCGGGTTTTTGGGTAGCGTAGTCAACGCGCTCTTCAGCTTGGGAGTTTACTGCATCTATATCTGTCCAAATA
>JALFPC010000044.1 GCA_022782305.1 Prevotella sp.
CCCAGGGCGATGCCCTGGGCTATGTGCTCGTTGCCCCTTCGGGGCGTGCCTTGAACGCTTGCCCTTATTCTCTGATTCAACTTGCTAAACTTGAATTATTGTTCTAATTACGGGTTGTAATTGTTCTAATTACGGGTTGTAATTGTTCTAATTACCGGTTGTAATTGTTCTAATTACGGGTTGTAATTGATCTAATTGCCTATTGATATTTCCAAATAATAGGCATTAGAGTTATATTCCGCAGTGCGGAACGTATATTCCGCAGTGGTGAACATATATTCCGCAGTGCTGAACATATATTCCGCAGTGCGGAATATAAATCAAATACAGTGTATAGTAAAAATAAAACAGTGTCTTATGCAAACATATAATCGACTGTTTCATACATTTACAACTATTAAATCGATAGCCTCTCATTAGCTAATATTACTCTCTAAAGCAAATAGTTCGCGCGTGTATTCTAAAACATTGTAATAATTACGCTAATCAATTCAAAAGAAAGTGGAATAATCACTGTTTTGATGACAGCTGATACTAGGTTGTCCGACACAAGCTTCTGAGACACACCTAACTAATAAAGAGTAGACATTGGATTTTATTATGAAATGTTCGGATATTTTCCAAAATGGCAACTTGCAATTTTATAATTTCTTTTACAATATAATCACAAATGAGGTGTTTTGACATTAACAAACGAAATTGTGTGCCCACACAAATAAATAAACAAAAAAAATATCATAATTCATTTGGAGATGTTAAAAATATTGAGTACCTTTGCAAACGTTATCCTGAAAACAATCTTTTTACCTTAAACTAATACCGAAGAAGGTATGGAGCGATGGCCTGTGAAGGTGGTCGCTTTTTTTATTTGTTTTTTGGTGTATTTACAAATATCTTTTGTATCTTTGCAACAGATAATAATAAATTAGACTATGAGTGGCATACAATTTGCTACATCGTCAATAGTAAATACATAGAATAATAGGATTATGAAGTACAACCAATTTTCAAATATCGTTTCAGAAATACTAGCTTTCAGCCGAGAAGAGGCCGACAGACTAAATGCAGACAAGGTGAGCCCAGAACACCTGTTGCTGGCTATGCTCAGAATCAGGAGGGGCACAACCAAACAGTTGTTCGACAATATGAATATGGACAGAAACGAACTGAAGGTGCAACTTCAGGAGAAACTCAAACCTGCAGACGGTTTTGATACCATAAAGAAATCTACAAACATGCAGGAGATTATACTCGACGAGAAAGCAAGCAACATACTAAGACTGGCAGTGCTCGAAAGCAGACTACAACATAAAGACAAGGTAGACGACATCCACCTGCTGCTGGCTATGCTACGCGACAATACCAATACCATGGCTAAGCAGGTGCTGGAGCAAAATGGTATTAACTATGATAACACTTCAAAAGCTCTGAGCGGAGTGACGGGTGCGACAGATTCTTTTGACTATCCTGAAGATGACGAAAATGACGAGTTTGAAGACGTTAAGCACTCAAACAGCAACATGCAGGCAACAAAGGAAGCCAAGACCAAGAGCAAGACACCTGCTCTAGACAATTTCGGCAACGACCTGACAAGGGCGGCTGCTGAAGGACTCCTCGACCCCGTAGTGGGCAGAGAGAAAGAAATATATCGGGTGATTGAAATACTTGGAAGAAGAAAGAAAAACAACCCTATCCTCATCGGCGACCCTGGTGTGGGCAAAAGCGCCATTGTAGAAGGCCTGGCTCAGATGATTGCATCTAAGCGCGTGGCTCCATCACTTGCCAACAAGAGAGTGGTCAATCTTGATCTCTCGCTCGTTGTGGCAGGCACCAAATACCGTGGACAGTTTGAAGAACGCATCAAAATGATCATAAGAGAATTGGAGCAAAATCCTGACATCATCGTGTTTATTGATGAGATTCATACCATGGTAGGAGCCGGCTCAGCACCTGGTTCAATGGATGCCGCCAACATGCTCAAACCAGCATTGGCTCGCGGACAGGTGCAGTGCATAGGTGCCACCACAATAGACGAATACCGCAAGAGTATAGAGAAAGACGGTGCACTGGAGCGCAGATTCCAAAAAGTGATGGTGGAACCAACCACTGCCGATGAAACAATAGAGATTCTGCAAAATCTCAAAGACCGCTATGAGCAGCACCATCATGTTATTTTCGACAATGATGCCATAAAGGCATGCGTAAACCTGACAGGCAGATATATTAATGACCGCATGTTTCCAGACAAGGCCATCGATGCCCTCGACGAGACAGGTTCTAAGGTAAGATTGGCCAATCAGACATTGCCCCCAGAACTGGTGCGTTTGGAGGAAGAGCTCAAAGAGGTGATAAGACTCAAGGATGCCGCCGTGCAGTCGCAGGATTATGAGAAGGCAGCCCAATATCGCGACCGCCAAGTTAGATTACAAGAAGAGATAAATGCAGCCAACGAGTCATGGCTCAAGGACTCTGACAGCGTGCGCCATGTGGTTACCGCAGACGATGTGGCCGAGGTAGTATCGGTAATGTCGGGAGTGCCCGTGAGCAGGATTGCCTCCAGCGAGGGCATACGTTTGAAGGGTATGGCCGAAAGTCTCAAGGGTGAGGTGATAGCCCAAGATGAGGCCATCAACAAGGTGGTAAAGGCTATCCAGCGCAACCGTGTCGGATTGCGCACCAGCAACCATCCCATCGGCGTGTTTATGTTTCTTGGTCCCACGGGTGTAGGCAAGACATATCTCACAAAGAAATTGGCAGAATATATGTTTGGTTCTGACAAGGCACTCATACGACTCGACATGAGCGAATATCATGACAAGTATACGGCATCGCGCCTTATTGGTTCGGCACCGGGCTATGTGGGTTATGAGGAGGGTGGCCAGTTGACAGAAAAGGTTAGGCGCAAACCCTATTCCATCATCCTGCTCGACGAGATAGAAAAAGCAGATCCTGGCATCTATAACCTGCTGCTTCAGGTGCTGGATGAAGGAAGGTTGACCGACTCGCAGGGACGCAATGTGGATTTCAAGAACACTGTCATTATCATGACAAGCAATGCAGGCACACGACGCCTCAAGGAGTTTCAGCATGGTGTGGGATTCAATGCAGCAGGCAAGAGTGGAGTCGTGCTTGAAGAGAAAGATCGGGAGTATGCACGCAGCATTATCCAGAAATCGCTCAGCAAGCAGTTTGCCCCCGAGTTTCTCAACCGTATAGATGAAATTATAACCTTTGAACAGTTAGACGAGCCTGCACTCAACAAGATATGTGCCATAGAGTTAGGCAAATTGAGCAAACGTCTGCAGCAGTTGGGATATAATATGAGCATCACTGAAGAAGCACAGCGCTATGTGGCTTCAAAGGGTTATGATGTGCAGTTTGGTGCCCGTCCGCTAACCCGTGCCATCCAAACATATATCGAGGATGCACTCGGAGAGATGATAGTGAATGAGGAAATCTCTGAGGGCGATACCATAATCATTGACTGCCATACTGATGACAATGGCGAAAAGCGCATTGACATCAGCAAGCAATGATACGGGGGTTATGATAACCCTTAGCAGAAATTTGACTATGGCATTGTTTTATTTCACGATATGCATGATAGTATCATTTGTGGCATTGAGGAAATAGAGATTATTGCCGTTTGCCTTGATTGTGGAGGAGCCATCTAAAGCCTTGCTTATGGCTCTCTCTATATCCATGCTCTGCCCATATTTCATGGTCATGCCCATCTGCGAAAATGTGATCTGGTCTTTATCCAGGGTATAACCGCCATGGAAGAGGTTTACAGTGGCACATCCGTGCACTTTACCATCTTTTTCAAATGTGATATATGCAGGACTCTCACCCTTCTCTGTGCTGGTGCCCATGGCACTCTTTATAGACCATTTACCTGCGAGGCTTTCGGTGGTAATTGTTTTCTGCGATGCACATCCAGTCAACGCTATGGCTACCAGAGCCAATACTGATTTTATTACTTTCATAGTTGATACATTTTGTTTATTATTAGTTGCTTGATAATATCCTTTCTCTGAGTTCGCGTTCAAATTGCTCAGCATTGTGAAAGACTATTCCCTGCATGCCCAAGGCCTCGGCAGCGGCAATGTTTTCAGCCCTGTCGTCGGTAAAGAGGCACTCTTCGGGTTTGAGGCTATATCGCTGCAGTAATGTGAGATAGATGTCGGCATTGGGTTTAACCATGTGCTCTTCTGATGATATCACCCTACCATCAAGGAGTTTGAATATTTCAAACTGCCTCATGGTGTGGTGCACCTTGCTACACCAGTTGGTGAGTCCATACAGGCTATATCCTTCTGCCTTTAGTGATGTGAGCAGTGCTCTCATACCTTCTATCTCGCCGGTCACAAGTTCGGGATAGTGAGCGATGAAATGGCGTATTTCTGCCTCATACTCAGGGTTTTCATTTACTATGTCCTCCATGATCTCGTCGAAAGGTTTGCGCTCATAGTCGAGCAGCTGTTGAAGCCGCTCGTTGTATATCACGGGTGTGAAGGCCTTTCTTCTTTTCTCATCGTGTATATACATTGCGAAGAAGACGTCGAAGTCATAGTCGACGAGCACCTTTCCGAAATCGAATATCAGGTTTTTTATCATAGTTGCCATTTGTATAAAGAGAAAGGGTGTGTCAGCCTGTTTTGACACACCCTCATGAGCGGAAAGTGAGGGATTCAAACCCCCGATACCCAGAAAGGGTATACCGGATTTCGAGTCCAGCGCATTCGGTCACTCTGCCAACTTTCCTTTTGTGCACTGCAAAGGTAATGAGAATAATTGAAACGGCAAAAGAATTTTGCACTTTTTTATTCTTCGTTGCCGAAACTGAGTTTTGACAGTCTCTTGCGCAGTGCTTCTGCCTGTGATTTTCTTATGGCCAGACGTATCTCGCATGTGTTGTCGTAGTTTTGCGACACTATGCGTGGTTGCATGTCCTTTACTATCTTCATCACATCGTTCATCATGACATAGGTAAAGGAATAGTCGATAATCTCCTCCACTATGCATTCCTCTATATCGCTATCGTCGATGGCAAGCGCAGCTGCTGTACGGTATGCCACAATGAGTCCGCTTGTACCAAGATTTACACCTCCATAATACCTGATTACCACTATGAGAATATTGGTCAGGTTATGGCTGTTTATCTGTCCGAGAATTGGTTTGCCCGCTGTGCTACTTGGTTCGCCATCGTCGTTGGCTCTGAAATCATTACGCTCGGCTCCTAACATATATGCCCAGCACACATGGCGTGCATCGAAATACTTCTTTCTGTATTCCGCCACTATTTCCTTTGCCTGGTCGGCAGTTTCCACATGATGAGAAAAGGCGAGAAATTTGCTACGCTTTTCAGTATAGTATCCCTCGCCTTTCTTTTTTCCTATAGTCAGAAAACTGTCGTCGGTCATGATAACTTGTGAATTACGAGACCAGAGCGCAGTTTAGGCTCAAACCATGTGGCCTTGGGCGGCATGATCTTTCCGCTGTCGGCAATGTCCATAATCTGCTGCATTGTAACAGGATAGAGAGCAAGCGCCATGCGCATCTCACCGCTGTCTACACGTCGCTTTAGTTCCTCCAGTCCCCTGAGTCCGCCCACGAAGTCTATGCGTTTGTCACTTCTGAGGTCGCGGATACCGAGAATATTATCGAGGATGAGTCTGCTTGATATGTCCACATCGAGCACACCTATCGGGTCGGTATTGTCGTAGGTACCATCTTTGGCATTCAACTTATACCATTGTCCATCGAGATAAAGCGAGAACTCATGAAGTTGTTGTGGTTTATATATATCGCTGCCCATGCATGTCACATCAAACGACTCTGCAAGGCGCTGCAGAAACTGCTCCGAAGTGAGCGAGTTGAGGTCTTTAACCACGCGATTGTAGTCGAGGATGGTGAGCTGCGAAGCCTGGAAGCACACAGCCATGAAATAGTTGTACTCCTCATCGCCGCGATGGTTGGGGTTGAGTCTGGCCTTCTCGGCACCGACCAGTGCCGCTGCAGCCGAGCGGTGATGGCCATCTGCAATGTATAGATTGGGCATCTTTTCAAATTCCTGTGTGATGGTGGTGATATGCTGTGGGTTGCTTATCACCCAGAACTGATGTCTGAATCCATCTATAGGTGCTATGAAGTCATATTCTGGTTTCGTGGCAGCATATTCCATGATGATGGCGTTGAGCACGTCATTGTCAGGATAGGCGAAGAAAACGGGTTCGATGTTGGCATCATTGACGCGCACATGCTTCATGCGGTCTTCCTCTTTATCTCTACGAGTTAACTCATGCTTTTTGATCACACCATTCATATAGTCGTCTACCCATGCGCCCACCACAAGTCCATATTGAGTGCGTCCGTTCATGGTTTGCGCATATATATAATAATGGTCGTCGGCATCCTGCACGAGCCATCCCTTATCCTGGAATTTTTTGAAATTGGCGGCTGCTTGCTCATACACTTTCGGGTCATATTCGCTTGTGCCAGGTTCAAAATCTATTTCTGGCTTGATGATATGATAGAGACTCATCTCATTGTTGCCAGCCTCTGCCCTCGCCTCTTCAGAGTCGAGCACGTCGTATGGCCTCGACTCCACTTTCTCCACGTATTGCTGTGGTGGTCTGACGCCTTTGAAAGGTTTTATCCTTGCCATAACAAATTTGGTATTATATAATTATTTGTTTACTTGGAACTTGGTGTCGCCGGTGGCGAAATAAGCGCATATCTGCTTGGCAGCAGCAATGCCCGCATTGGTGTTGGCCTCTGCGGTCTGTGCTCCCATCTTCTTGGGGGTACTGAAATAGCGACCCTCGAAAGCACTGAAGGAGTCATGCGCATCTGGCATAATATCAGTGATATACTTGATATCGGTACGCTCGCTCATAAGTTGCAGAAGTTCGGGTTCGTTGATCACTTCCTTGCGTGCTGTATTGATGAGAATGGCACCCTTCTTCATTTGTCCCACGGTGCGTGCGTTGATGCTCTGTTTTGTTTCGGCAGTGGCAGGAATATGGAGAGAAACGATATCACAGGTCTTGAAGAGTTCATCCTGTGAGTCTACAGCCACCACACCCTCTTTCTCTATAGCTTCCTTGGGGCAGAAAGCATCGTAAGCATATATCTGCATGCCGAAGCCTTTGGCTATGCGTGCCACATTGCGACCCACATTGCCGAAAGCGAGTATGCCAAGTTTCTTGCCCATGAGTTCGCTGCCCGACTTGCCATTGTAGAAACCTCTTACGGCATACACTAACAGGCCAAACACCAGTTCTGCCACAGCATTAGCATTCTGTCCTGGAGTATTCTCTACAATCACATTTTTCTCTTTGGCGTATGCGGTATCTATAGAGTCGTAACCCGCTCCAGCCCTTACCACGATTTTGAGATTCTTGGCGGCATCAATCACGGCGGGAGTTACCTTGTCTGACCTTACGATCATGGCATCGGCATCGGCAACGGCATCCAGCAACTGTTGAACATCTGTATATTTCTCGAGCAATACGGTCTGGTGGCCATTCTCTGTGATAACCTTTTTGATACCCTCTACGGCTGCAGTTGCAAAGGGTTTTTCTGTTGCTACTAATACTTTCATAGTTTATAGTTTTGTGGTTATTGTTTCGTTGTATATAGATATAAAAAATAATAAAAAGGAAGACCCAATGAACGGAAAGAATCCACACATCACCAAGTCTTCCTCTTATATATGTGTCTGATTAGTGCTGAGCCTCAAACTCCTTCATGCACTCAACCAGTGCGTTGACACCCTCGATGGTTTGAGCATTATAGCAGCTTGCACGGAATCCGCCCACACTGCGATGACCCTTGATGCCCACCATACCCTTGGAAGTGGCAAACTCAAAGAATGGTTTTTCCAGTTCAGCATATTCATCGTTCATTACGAAGCAGATATTCATTACAGAGCGGTCTTCCTCTGCCACTGTGCCACGGAAGAGTTTGTTGCGGTCAATCTCTCCATAGACGATATCTGCCCTCTGATGTGCCAACTTGTCCATAGCCTCCAGTCCACCGTTCTTCTTTATCCATCTCAGTGTCTCAAGAGCCGAATAGATGGGCACCACAGGAGGAGTATTAAACATTGAACCCTTCTCTACGTGTGTTCTATAGTCGAGCATGGTAGGGATGGTGCGTGGAGCCTTGCCCAAGCAGTCATCCTTGACGATAGCAAGTGTTACTCCTGCCATGGCCAGGTTCTTCTGTGCTCCGGCATAGATGCAGTCATACTTAGCCACATCTACGGGGCGACTGAAGATGTCTGAAGACATATCGGCGATGAGTCGTACGTTTACATCCAGATCCTTGCGTATCTCAGTACCATAGATAGTATTGTTGGTGGTAATATGCAGATAGTCTACATCATCGGGGCATGTCCATCCCTTAGGAATAAATGTATAGTTGGCATCTGCAGAAGAAGCCACTTCAACCACTTCTCCAAAGAGTTTAGCTTCTTTCATTGCCTTCTTGGCCCATGTTCCGGTGTTGAGGTATGCGGCTTTATTGATAAGAAAGTTGTATGGCACCATACAGAATTCGAGTGAAGCTCCACCTCCAAGGAACAATACTGAGTATCCCTCAGGAATCTGCAGCAGTTCCTTAATCAGGTCAACTGCTTCGTCAACAACTGGTTGGAAGTCTTTAGCACGATGGCTGATTTCCATGAGTGAAAGGCCAGAACCATTGAAATCCAGACACTGCTTGGCGGTGTTTTCGATTACTTCGCGTGGAAGCATTGACGGACCAGCGTTAAAGTTGTACTTCTTCATTTGATTGCTAATTATTCGTTAATAAATGAGTTTATCCTTATGGCGTTTGACATTACTATGCATGTCTTCCGTCGTTATAGTTTCTAAATTGCTTGCGAAATTACTCTTTTTATTTCATTTGGCAAAATATTTTGGTGAAAATATGTACAAATGATATGTTTTTTGTCATTTTACAGGTTCAATTATCGTTTTGAGCCCTTTTATCTTCTCACCTTTCACATTATTGAGCATACCCTTCACCTTGGTTGTTTTCACGGCGGCGTAGGCATAGCGTTCAGTCACATCTATGCGTCCGATATCAGCAGTGGTAAGCCCTCCTTTCTTGCACAGAAATCCCAGTATGTCGCCCTTGCTAATC
Source organism: Prevotella sp. (assembly GCA_022782305.1). Classification (GTDB taxonomy): domain Bacteria; phylum Bacteroidota; class Bacteroidia; order Bacteroidales; family Bacteroidaceae; genus Prevotella. Next base: position 9,154 of record JALFPC010000044.1, read on the forward strand.
TTGTCTTTTTTGCCTTTACCTATATATATAGTGGCCATCAAGGGCTTGGGCGGAAGTGGCAGATTGTCGGGCAGGCTTACTGTTTGCAAGTCTTGTGGCACAAAATCTGGCAGGTGCTCTTCGGGTCCGAGGATGAAATAGGCATTGCCGCTGTTTTCCCATCTTGCCGTGCGTCCTATGCGGTGCACATAACTGTCGTGGTCGATGGGCAGATGATAATGTATGATATTGTCGATGTCGGGAATATCGAGTCCGCGCGATGCCAGGTCGGTGGCCACGAGGATGTTTGCCGATCCGTTGCTGAACTTATAAATGGCATCTTCGCGCAGTTTCTGCTCCATTCCACCGTGGAAATGACTCACCGTGAAACCCTGTTGTGTGAGGAACGAGGCTGTGCGCACTACGCTGTCGCGATAGTTGAGAAAGACCACTGTGCTCTTTTCTCCCTTCCATCTGAGCATGTCGGCCAGGGTCTGAAGTTTGTCTTTATCCTGGCTTTTCACTATATGCAGGCTTATGCGCTTTGATGTGGTATCCTCGTTGCGGAAGTCAATGCGTATGGTATTTTTTAGGTCTACGAATGCTGGAATCTGTTCAGTATCTGTAGCAGATAGCAGTATGCGCCTTCTGATGCCGGGCAGACTACGTGTCAGCGTTTTCATCTCGTCTTGAAATCCCATTTGCAGGCATTTGTCAAACTCGTCGGTAATCATAGTTCTGACTTTGTATGGCGAGATGTTGCCCTTGCTTATATGGTCGATGAGTCTGCCTGGTGTGCCGAATATCACATGCGGCATCACTTTTTTGATTTCGCGGTGCTCATCCATGGCAGTGCGTCCACCATAGCAGCATAGAGCCCTGACGGCCGTGCCAGCAGACTTTAGTACGTTGAAACTCTGCAAGGCCAGTTCACGCCCTGGCACCACCACAATGGCCTGCAGGTCATCGACATCGGTGTTAATGAGCGAGATGAGTGGCAGCAGATAGGCGAGAGTCTTGCCCGAGCCTGTTGCCGATAGTACCACCACGTCGTGTTGGTCATTGGCAATGGCATCATACGACTGCTGCTGCATGGGTGTGAGTTGGCTGATGCCCAGTTTTTTGAATATATCGGTGATTGTCATATTTAAATCACTTTAGTTCATATACACCTGAAGGTGTTTTGCGTTTCAGTACGTCGAGTTCGACATCCTTGCCCACAATAATACCATAGGTGCGCAGCGTTGATTCAACGGTTTTCTTGGCCAGTTCGGGATGGTTATTCTCTTCGCTCAGATGACATAGCCACACATGCTTGAGATGCTCATTCATGTTTTCGGCTACTGCCTTGGCACAACATAAATTGCTCAGGTGCCCCGTTTCGCTCAGTATTCTTTTCTTGAGATGGGCGGGATATGGTCCCTGCTCAAGCATCTCCTCGTCGTGGTTTGCCTCTATCACGAGATAGTTACTGCGCGCGATGTACGTTTTCATCTCATCGGTTACATGCCCGGCATCGGTGATAAGGCAAAACACCACACCATCATATTCAATTTCATATCCCACATTGTCGCGACTGTCGTGGGGTACGCCAAACACGCGTATGCTGAAATCGCCAATTGACAGTGAGTCGCCATAGTTTATCAATTTCTTTCGCTCTGCCTCCACTTTCTTGTGCACACAATAGTTATCTGTTATGCCCAAGTGTACTTTCTCTGTGGCATACACGTCTATATGATATTCCTTGCTTAGGTATCCAACTGACTTCACATGGTCGGCATGATCATGCGTAATAAGCAAGGCAATGGCCTTTGAAAGGTCGATACCATAGTCCTTGCTGTGCTTCTTTATTTTTCTTATCCCTACTCCGGAATCAATTATCAATCCCTGCTTTTCGGTATATAGATAATAACAGTTGCCGCTGCTTCCGCTACCTAAAGATATGAATTTTAGCATTATTAGTTCTTTATTTGATGCAAAAGTAGTAAAAAACCTCTTTAAATCCAAATGAAATGACTATCTTTGCGATGATTTTTTAATTAATTAAACCTAACAACAGTCATTATGCATAGAATATTGACCTTTTGTGGCCTGCTGATGGTGATAATGGTGCCACTTGGATGCAGTTTATCTGGTAACGATGCCAACAGCATTGGCAAGGTAGCACAGGCATGGGCAGACTCATATTTCAACTTCGATTATGAAAAGGCTGAGACACTTGTCACAACCGATAGTCACAAGTGGATAGCCATGGCAGCATCCAACATATCAGAGCAAGACGTGGATGTGATCCGCTCGCAGGAGTTTGCAGCCAGTGCATCCGTGCAAGATGTGGAATGGACCGAGGGTAGCCCACAGGCTTGGGTGAGCATTGAAATGAAGGATGTGCTGGTGGCCGACACCATTGGCCGACCCATGCATGCCCTCTCATCCGCAATATATAAAATATGTGTAGTGAAGAGCGGTAATGAATGGAAGGTCAGAATGGCAGGCCTACCGCAAAATGAAATGCAAAATCGCGACTGAATTTGGGATGGATTATGGGGTAATGGTCGTCGCCCTCTTCCACCACTGGATTGATGGCTTTCATACCCATATCGAAGCGCAGGATGAAATAATCGAAATTGAACCTAAAGCCCAAGCCGTATGATGCTGCTATCTGACGCCAGAACGTGTCGAAACGGAATTGGCCACCGGGTTGGTCGTCATACTTGCGCAGGGTCCAGATATTGCCAGCATCTACAAAAAGGGCACCATTGAGTTTCCAAAACAGGTGGGCACGATATTCGATATTCAGGTCGAGTTTCATGTCGCCAGTCTGGTTTATAAAGTCAATATTACCATCCTTGCTGGAATAACGGCCAGGACCTATTCCTCTCACCGACCAACCGCGCAAACTATTAGCTCCACCTGAGAAATAGCGTTTTTCGAATGGCAGTATGGTACTGTTGCCATAGGGATAGGCTATTCCTAAGGCTGCATGCATGACTATGGTATTGTTGTAGTCAAGTTTAATATTCTTGGTGTATTCAAGATCAACTTTGGCGTATTGAGCGTAGGCAATATTAAACACTTTATACTGATTGAGACTGTTAGTCTTGAAATTGAGCGGTTTCGACAAGGCATTAAGCAGGTTGCCAGCCGACTCGAGGTGCACCTTCACGGCATGGTTGCCATTGTTATACACAAAACCGAAACCACACTTCATGATGAGCAGGTCTTCATAGTTGTATCTAAGTATGGCGTTGCGGTTTGAAGCGTCTTCAAGATAATCTTTTCTAAACTTGTCCGAAATCCATGGCATAAACACATAATTGAGGTCTACAAGATCCACCTGATATTTGTCGTGGTGCGACGGGTCATTCCATTTATATTTCCATGCCAGCGAGAGCACTCGGCGGTGGTATTCTGGTCTGTTTTGCAGGTCATAGAGCATAGACACCTCTGATGTGGCAATGGTGCGGCGCTTGAAACTACGCGACAGAAAGGGTGCTATAAATCTTGGGAAGAGGAGTTTGGTCTCCACGCTGTATTCCTCGAAATCACTGTTGCTGTAGCCTTCAAGTCCGCGTATGGCCTCAAAGGCACCTCTGAGTTCAACACTCAGCAGTTCAGAACCCCTAAACATGTTTCTGTTCTGGTATGTCAGAGACACGGCTGCTCCCAAGTCGCCAGCGGTATTGGTACCCTCGGGTTGGAAACTCAGCGTGTGTGCCTTGTTGGCATTAAGGCGTATATTGCAGTCAATTACATTGCTATCTGCTCTTTCCTTGAAACTAATATCTGTGTATCTCACCGACTGCAGGCGTGCGAAGTGTCGGTAGGTGTTTTGCAGATCCTGTGCCGAATAGGGGCGCCCTACCCTTACAAAGGTATTGTTTTCAAGCACGGTCTGGCGCAAGTGTTGCCTGTCATTGTCAGATTGATAGGATATTGAACCCACGTTATAGCAAGGGTGCTGGGTGTTCTGTCCTGTAGCAGTACGGTATGGGTGCAGCACAAGTATCAGGTCAACAAACTGCTGTCCGCTTACCGTGTCGGCAACAAAGGATATGAAGTCTTTGTTGAACTTATAATACCCTCTGTTTACAAGTGTCTTGGTGATGAGTTTGCGCTCGGCATCCAGTTTGTCTACATCAAATTGCTGTCCTGGTGCCAGATTGCGTATGTTGGCGGTAATGGCGGCAATAACGCTGTCCCTGATATCATACTCCACATTCCTCAGGAAATAAGGTTTGCCCGGATGCAGTGTATAGCGACAGTCGGTCTTTTTCTTCTTGGTGTTGATGAGTTGGTGTGTGGCATAGGCGCCGAGATAACCCTTGTTCATCATGGCCTGACGCAGATATTTGCAAGACTTGAGTGATGCCACCGAATCGTAAATAACGGGAGCCTCGCCCATGGAACGCAATGTGCGGTTGATCCATTTCGTGGTGTCGCGCCCCGAGAGCGAATAGGTGCGCAGGGGTATCTTGATGGTTGAGAACCACCGTGAGTTGCCCGTTTGCGTTATGTATCCCTTGAGTGCGGATATGTTGATATTCTTGTGTACGGTATCGCTCACGATATATGTCTTGTTGAGCAGATACTGCCCCTCATCCACATATTTTGTTTCGGCGCAACCAATCATCATGGCCACGGTGCAAATCATCAGTAATATGCCGTATATCTTATTCACTTAATGTCATATTAGGTTTTCGACCCACAAAGATAGTAAAAAATAATAGAAATTGCCATTTTATTCGTATTTTATTTCCTCATATCGCAAAAAAATGGTAATATTGCACAATGAAACGAGGGATAGACAATAATAGAAACTAAATTTCTCCATATAGTATGCAGATAAGCAAAAACGTACAAAAACTCATCAAGAGTCTCGAAACGAAGAAATACCGCATGCTACATCAACTCTTTGTGGCAGAGGGCCCCAAGGTAGTGGCTGAATTGGCACCTGCCTTTAAACTCCATACTCTGGTAGCCACTGAAGAATGGGTACAGCAGAGCAATGGCCAAAGCATTATACATACATATAACCCCAATTTGTATATTGTAGATGAACAGCAACTTACAAAAACGAGTCTTTTGCAGCATCCGCAGCAGGTAATGGCTCTCTTTGAGATACCCGAACGTAAGGAGCCGCAGATTGATAGCAATGATTTGACACTAATGCTCGATGGTGTGCAAGACCCAGGAAACATGGGCACCATAATACGCATTGCCGACTGGTTTGGCATACATAATATAATATGCAGCAATGCCTCTGCCGATGCCTACAACCCCAAGGTGGTGCAGTCTACAATGGGCAGTCTGTCGAGAGTGAACGTAGCTTATGCCGACCTTGAACCGCTACTTGCACCACTATGCGGCAAGGTACCCATCTATGGCACTTTGCTCGATGGAAGTAATATCTATGACCAGCCATTGTCTGCCAGCGGCATCATTATCATGGGCAATGAGGGCAAAGGTATATCGCCAGATATCAGGAAATATATAGATGCGCCGCTGTTTATCCCATCGTATAACAAGGATAGCGCCGAAAGCCTCAATGTAGCCATTGCCACTGCCATTACATGTGCCGAGTTCAGAAGGAGAGAGACTATTCAGGTGCCTCCAACTGGTATTTCTTCTTGACCTTCTTGGCTTTGTGTGGTATCATCGGAGAAGAAACGGTATTGACTTGGCTTGGTTCATTGATATTAATAGGACTGATGGGGGTTGGCAATCGTTTGCCCGTATACTGTGACCATCGCTGGCGTATGCTGTTAACATATCCCACAGTTTCGGAGCCACGCATATATCCATATTTCACCACGGGATCACGGTAGTATTCGGGGCGCGATAGGTTGAGCACGTATGGTTGCACATTGTTCCATACCTTGTCGTCGTATCCATGCTTGCGTGCCAGTGCCCTTGCGTCTGCAATATGGTTATAACCGGCATTATATGCAGCAAGGCAGAAGTTGATGCGCTCATAGCGGTTGGGTATATCATGATATTTTGCTTCGAGCATACTTAGGAAGCGGGTGGCGGCAGCAATATTGCTCTCTGGGTCGTGCATCTTGTCACGTGATAACCCGAGCATGTCGGCAGTGGCAGGCATGATTTGCATCAGTCCTTTGGCTCCTGCCCACGATACTGCTTCGGGGTCGAAGGTAGACTCTTGATAGCACTGTGCGGCCATGAGTTTCCAATCCCATCTTATCTGCCTGCTATACTTAGCAAAAAGGTGGTCATATTGTGATATCTTGCCCGCCTTGCTATCCAGCATGGGGGCAAACACATGACGCCTCACAGTCTGATGGCTGAGCAGGTTCTTCTCTTCCTTGTAAGCATTCTCCACCATATTGGGCTTATACCATTTTCTAAGCCTTTCGGCCAGCGCCTCCTTGTCGTAGCCCACTATCCATCCATACTGTTGCGGTTTGAGTTGCATATAGTCGCCTATGCTGTCTATACCAGCTGTGTGCCTCATAGGGTAAGCGATGATGTCGCCATCGCCATCCTTGAGTCTACTGACCATCTCGGCAGAATCGTTACATAATTCAACACGCAACCTCACGCCAAGGGAATTGGCAAATTGCGCACAGAGCAAATAATGCATTCCCAACTGCCTACCCTTATAATCATAATAGGTATCGGGACCGCTCATGGTGAGCATAATCATCTCGCCACTTTGCAAAATAAGATCGAGATCAAAGGAATTGTCACCATACACAGAATCGGCGGTAGTCTCACCCCATGGAGCCACCACCCTATCGCCCGATTTGTTATTATTGCACGATACTAATGCCAGCATGGCAAAAATCACCGCTATCTTACGCATTATTTCAATTATTATACCGTAAAATTCCAATTTTCAATAAATTTGCTGCAAAAGTACACAATTTCTTGCATATTAGCATATTTTTCCTTACTTTTGCAAGCCAATAAAGAAAAAAAAGAATAATATGTTACGAATTGCTGTTCAATCTAAGGGTCGTCTATATGAAGACACCATGAATCTTCTCTCTGAAGCAGACATAAAGATAAGTGCTGGCAAGCGAACCCTGCTGGTTCAATCATATAATTTCCCCATCGAGGTTTTATACCTCCGCGACGATGACATTCCACAGAGCGTGGCAAGCGGTGTGGCAGACATCGGAGTGGTGGGAGAAAACGAATTCTTAGAGCGCAACGAGGATGCCGAGATTGTATCAAGACTCGGCTTCAGCAAGTGCCGACTATCGCTGGCCATACCTAAGGATATTGACTATAAGGGATTGGAGTGGTTTAATGGAAAGAAGATTGCCACATCCTACCCCAACATACTGCGCCGCTTTATGCAGGAGCACAACATAGACACCGATATCCACGTAATCACTGGTTCAGTGGAGATTTCACCGGGAATAGGACTGGCCGATGGTATCTTCGACATAGTAAGCAGCGGTTCCACCCTCGTGAGCAACAATCTCAGAGAGGTGGAAGTAGTGACACATAGCGAGGCATTGCTCATTGGTCACAAGGACATGAGCGATGACAAACGCGAGATTCTAAAGGAACTACTCTTCCGTTTTGCAGCAGTGAAATGCGCCGAGGACAAGAAATATGTGCGCATGAATGCCCCCAAAAGCAGACTCAAGGATATCATCGATGTGCTACCGGGACTCAAAAGCCCTACCATCATACCACTGGCCGACGAGGACTGGTGCTCGGTGCATACAGTGCTCGACCAGAAACGCTTTTGGGAGATTATCGGAAAACTCAAGGAGATGGGGGCACAGGGCATACTCGTAACACCCATCGAAAAAATGATATTGTAAGATATGACTATACTACGCTATCCAGACCGCAACCAATGGACAGACATTTGTCGTCGCCCTCAGTTGGACATGTCGCAACTAAACAATACGGTGACTACGGTACTCAACGATATAAGAACCCGCGGTGATGCTGCCGTGAGGGAGTATGAGCAGCGCTTTGACCATGTAAGCCTCGACAGCCTTGCTGTGAGCGACAAGGAGATAGAAAGCGCACGTAGCATGATTTCTCAGCAACTACTGGATGCCATAACACTGGCACACGACAATATTCGCCGCTTCCATGAGTCGCAGAGATTCAATGGCATTACTGTGGAGACATGCCCCGGTGTGGAATGCTGGCAGAAGAGCGTGCCCATAGAGCGTGTTGGTCTCTATATCCCTGGTGGCACGGCACCGCTGTTTAGCACAGTGCTGATGTTAGCCACTCCAGCCCTCATAGCCGGATGCAAGGAAATAGTATTGTGCACACCACCTGCCAAGGATGGGAGTGTAAACCCAGCCATTCTCGTAGCAGCACAGGTGGCTGGCGTCAACCGTATATTCAAGATTGGCGGAGTGCAGGCCATAGGTGCCATGGCTTATGGCACGGAATCAGTGCCCAAGGTATTCAAGATTTTCGGTCCTGGCAATCAGTATGTGATGGCAGCCAAACAGCAGGTCAGTCTGCACGACACAGCCATAGACATGCCCGCCGGACCATCTGAGGTGTGCGTGATAGCCGATGGTAATGCCAACGCACAATTTGTGGCTGCCGACCTTCTCTCGCAGGCCGAACATGGGGCCGACTCACAGGTGCTCTTCATCACCAACAGCGAAACCAAACTCAAGGAGGTGACAGAAGAGGTGGACAGGCAGTTACAACAGTTGCCGCGCCAGGAGGTAGCCAAGAAGAGCCTCGACAATAGTTGCTTTGTGCTCGTAGACAATACCGATACCGCCATACAACTCTCCAACGTGTATGCCCCAGAGCATCTTATCATCCAAACCGACAATTATGAGCAGTTGGCAGAAAAGGTTACAAACGCAGGCAGCGTGTTTCTGGGCAAGTATGCCTGCGAGAGTGCCGGCGACTATGCCAGCGGCACCAACCATACACTGCCCACTCATGGACATGCAGTGGCCTACAGCGGTGTAAACCTCGACAGTTATTGCCGAAAGGTCACATTCCAGCATCTCACTCAAGAGGGTGTGCAGAGCATAGGCAAAGCCGTGGAAACAATGGCCAAGGCAGAAAGTTTAGATGCCCATGCCAATGCCATGACAGTGAGAATAAACAGCATCAAATTAGGATAATAAACTGTGGTTTCACACAATTAGACTAACACCTCATATATTATATGAAAGAACTACAGAAACTGGTAAGAAAGAACATCCTTTCTTTGGCTCCATATAGCAGTGCACGAAATGAATATAGCGGCAAGGAAGCCACCGTATTCCTCGATGCCAACGAAAACCCATACAACCAGCCATACAACCGATATCCCGACCCTCTGCAGCGTGATATAAAGGCTAAGATTGCTGATATAAAGGGTGTAGACATCAATTCTATCTTCCTCGGCAATGGTAGCGACGAGGCCATAGACCTCGTATACCGATGTTTCACCGAGCCGCGTATAGATAATGTGGTGGCCATTGCCCCCACTTACGGAATGTATCAAGTGTGCGCCGACATCAACGATGTTGAATACCGCAGCGTGTTGCTTAACGAACATTTTGATATTGATGCCGACTCACTGCTGCGGGCCTGCGATGCCAACACCAAGGTTATATGGCTCTGCTCTCCCAACAACCCCACGGGCAATGCTCTCAATACCAACGAGATAAAAAGAGTAATAAACGAATTTGACGGTATCGTGGTGCTCGACGAGGCATACGGCGATTTCTCATCGCAACCGCAGTTCAGACACACTCTCAAGCAGTATCCAAACCTTATTGTGCTCAACACCATGAGCAAGGCATGGGGCTGCGCTTCACTGCGTATGGGTATGGCCTTTGCCTCGCCAGAGATCATTGATATCTTCAATAAAGTGAAATATCCGTATAATATCAGCGGACTTACCCAGATAGAGGTGCTGAGCATGCTCGGCCACAGGTACGAAGTGGAGGCATGGATAAAAATCCTTCTTCAGGAGAGGACACGCATGATGGACGCATTCTTGCAATTGCCGATTTGCACAAAAGTATACCCCTCTGACGCCAATTTCTTCCTTGCCGAGATGACCGACGCACAAGCCATCTACGACTATCTCGTGGATGAGGGAATCATAGTGCGCAACCGTTCACGCATCACCTTGTGCAACAACTGCCTGCGCATCACCATCGGCAATAAGACTGAAAACAATAAACTGCTGGGTGCCCTCAGGGTGTTTTCATAATAGCACCCGAGGGCCAATCCAATAGTATTTGCTACTCAAAAAGTAATAGTGTTACATATCCCAAAAGCAGGGCGTATGTAGCATTTTTCTGATAACCATGGGTATGGCTCTCGGGAATCATTTCGTCGCTGGTCACATAGAGCATGGCACCTCCCGCAAAGGCAAGGAGGAAGGGCAGGAAAAACTCCGACGATTCGCCAAGACCATAGCCCAACAATGCACCTATCACCTCTATCAATCCTATACCAATGGCTATGAGGAAGGTGCGCAAGCGAGAAACACCAGCCATGAGCAGCGGGGCTATAATCACCATTCCTTCGGGGATGTTTTGCAGGGCTATGCCCATAGACACCGACCAATCAGTGTCACCCAACGGCGATGCACTCATGCTTACTCCTGCCGCCATGCCCTCGGGCAACTTATGCAGGGCTATGGCCATAACAAAAAGCAATACGCCATTGAGGTGTGAATTGTGCTTATGCTCCTCAGGATCAAGTCCTGTGATGGTGTGCAGATGGGGAGTGACAAGATCGAGAACATTCAAGAAGAAAGCACCTGTCATCACCCCAACCACCACAATAATCCAACTACCTGACATCTCATACGATGGCACTATGAGTCCTAACGTAGATGCGGCCAGCATGATGCCCGCACAATAGCCCACAATAGTATCATTAACCTTGTGCGGCAACTCCTTGAGAAAGAATCCGATAATCGAACCAATCACAGTGGAGCCGCATAATCCTACAGCACTAATCCATATATCTGTCATATACTTTGTTTTTATATTTAGTTTTATTTGATTTATCTGATACTACAAAAACTCCTTGAAGTCTCGGATTATTAGATTCTCTTCTGCCTCTTTTTTAAATTCTTCATAGTTGCTGAACTTGTTGGGCATAACAAAATCATTTGTTATGTCTTTATTCTTCATCTCAGACTTGGCTTCTGCCTTACCCACGCTCTCCACTGATGTTACCACAAATTCATTTATCTCCTTGATGTTGATGGGCGTTGATTTCTTTGAATACCTAAACTCCTTGATGCTACGCTTGCAATACGACAACAGTGATGTCCATCTACCATTATCGCCGTTGTATGTAAAATCATTGAAACTCTGCAAGGTTCTGACAGACATTCCAAAGAGTTTGAAATCAAGTTTCTGAAACTGGCAGTTGTCAATGATTACTCGCCTCATGCCATCCTTTATTACCTCCACTATACCATCGCGCGACTTTCTGCCATTGTATGAGGCGGCATAAACAACCGTGTCTCCCTTGTTATTACTCACACTGTCGATGTTAAGAGACCTGAAACGTCCAAGATGTATGGTATTGCCATTATCCACATAGTAATGTTTCATGGAAACCTTACGGAGCAATGGCTTCTCATATTGACGGCAGGCACGTATGCGACGAGTAATATCTTTGTTCTTCACATTGATATAGAAATCTACCAGTCCCTCGCGGTATAATATTATGCTGTCGCCGTTGGTAACCACATCGCGCAATGCTCCCGATATCTTGATATACTCCTTATTGGTTACAGCCACATTTGGCAGTGAGTAAGGTGAGGGGATGAGCCTCACCACACCATGACAGGTGTCGGCATCCACAATGGTGGAATTATAAGACATCATGCTTACCTTTACCTTGCCATGATAAGAGGCTGCCATGCCATTGGCATCTGTCATGCCCAACAACTTATTGCTGGAATTGAACACAAATGCACCTGGCAGAGGCAGTCCGTCGTCGGCATCCACCACCTTAAACTGCGCATGCATATTCAGTGTACCACACATTATCACTGCAAATAATACAATTAATCTGTTCATGATCGCTATTTGTTTATTTCATTCAGAAAATCAGAATTATATTTTGGAAATCAGCATTTCATTTAGGAAATCTGAATTTCATTCCAAAAATCCAGAGGCAGGCTAATATTGCTGATGTCTGCTGCGGCGGCAAAGAGCGGTGCTATCTCTTCGGCACTGAATCCCGCTATACCGCAACCGATGCGCGTCACGAGGAAGTGCTGAGTAGGATGTGTCTTGGCATAATCAATAAACTGGTTTACATAAGGACGAATGGTGT
>JALFPC010000048.1 GCA_022782305.1 Prevotella sp.
ACCGTCATATCTTGCTGCTCCAGCTATGATCGTGCTGCAAGTGACAGGCGAAGAGAGTGCCACTGGCATCGTCAATCTCTATGATGACAATCGGAAAAAGTCCGAAACTTACGACCTCTCAGGCAGACGTCTGCCCGACAACAGCCGTCAGCGCGGACTGATTATTCAGAATGGAAAGGTAGTACTGAAGAAATAATCTAAACCAAAAAGAAATACATATCGTTATGAAACACAATATTAGAAAACACAACATGCTGCTCACGCTGCTCCTGCTCGTGGCGGCAATGGTCATGCCAAAGATGGTATGGGCGGAGATTACGCCGACAAAGCCAAGTAGTGGTGATGGCAGTTCTGCTACCCCTTATCAGATTAGCACTGCCGGCGAACTTTACTGGTTTGCGGCCCTTGTCAACGGCAAGCTGACCGACGGCACGGCGCAGAATACTTCCGCAAACGCAGTTCTTGTGAACGACATTACCGTGAATACCGGTGTTCTGACTGCGGATGGCAAGCTGGCAAATGATGTAAGCGGTTTCAGAGTCTGGACGCCTATCGGTAATTCTTCTAATAAGTACATAGGCACATTTGACGGGCAAGGCTATGCAGTCAGCGGCTTGTATTTCAAGAAATCAAAGACAAGCTATGCTGGTCTCTTCGGATATATAGACAGTGACGGCAAGATTTCCAATGTGGGCGTTGTGGATTCGTATTTCTACGGAGAATTCTATGTCGGCGGCGTATGCGGACATAGCAACAGGGGTAAAATAAGTAACTGTTATAGTGCAGGTGCGGTAAGCGGAGGTTTTTATGTCGGCGGTGTGTGCGGAAATAACTACTACGGTTTCATAAGTAACTGTTATAGTGCAGGTGCGGTAAGCAGCAGCAACAGAAATGTCGGCGGCGTGTGTGGACGTAATAATTTCGGCACCATCTCATACTGCTACTTCGACATCGAAAAATGCCGTAAAAATGCTGTCGGATATAATTATCAAGGCACTGTCACCAACACCGGGGGTAAGACCACGTTACAGTTTGCAAGCGGCGAGGTCTGCTATCTGCTCAACGAAGGCAAGACTGACGGCAAACAGGCATGGTATCAGAACCTCACGGCTGAAACTGGCGACAAAGTTCCTGTCTTGAAATCAAATGATAATAATACGGTGTATTCTGCGATAAAGTATTGTGATGGAACTTACAAGATAGAAGGTTCGGAATACAATAACACAGGTGATATCTCTTCCACCATCCACATTAACGAATATATGGAGTTCGAGCAAACAGAACAAATCTATAAGAAGAAATGTTCATATAGCGATTATTACGTCTATTGTGCCACAAGCGACGGAACAGTGACTGCCACCAAAGTGGGTGATACGTTTATGGTCGAGTCATTCACTTTGCAAGACGCCACCCCGTATGACAACAAGGCTGTGTTTACGGTGAGCAACTTTACCTACGAACGTACTTTTGATGATACGGGATGGACCACATGGTATGTGCCCTTCGACATTGTGCTGACTGAGGAACTGTGTAACAGCTATTCCTTCTCACGTATCAACAACGTACACAGATATGACGATGACGACGACGGAACACCCGACCGTACAGAGGTGGAGGCTTTCTGCCAGGTGGCCGGTGTGACATTAAAAGCCAACTATCCTTATCTTGTAAAAGCAAAGACCGATGGTGACCTCAATATGGCTCTCACCCTGAATTCAGTAGTACCTGCCTTGGCTAAGAATAACGGATGCTTCTGCCAGAGTATTGACTACAAATATGAGTTTACTGGCACTTATTCCAAAATGACAGAAGTAGGATCTGGCAGTGAAGACCCGTACTCTCTGCAGTCTAACGGTGAATGGACTCATCAGGCCGAGATATCACCTATGCGTCACTATCTTACCGTTAGTTCACGCAATGCTGAAGCACAAAGTTCGCTTGCACGCATACATCTCGTGATAGTGGGCGATGAAACAGCTACTGGCATGCTGATACCATACAGCAACGAAAAACGACAGACTGAGACCTACGACCTGTCGGGAAGAATGATTGACACCAACAGTCGAGGCATTGTTATCAAAAACGGAAAGAAAATAATTAATAATTAATATTGATATGAAAAAGGAATATGTTAAACCCACAATACATTGCACCGTCGTTGGCCCATTGGAAATGATTGCTGGTTCGCCAACTGGAACAGGGGTAAATACTGATAATCAATATGGACCAGGAAGTCCTTCTGCAAAGGAATGGGACGGTATCGATATTTGGGAGGACAATGAAATAGAATAGGATATACGGAGAACGTCAGTGACATGGGACTGAGAAACAGACACCTGTTTCTCAGTCCCAACTATTTATGACGTGGCCGTATGTGATGCAGTTATTCCCTCTCGTAGTCTACGAATGAATAGTCAAAGGCATGGCGCTCGTCGGCATGGTGGTCTTCGCGCATCGTTTCCTTCCATCCGCTATGGTCGGGAAAGAAGGTGTCGGCATGTGCTGGCGTGTCTTTCACCAATGTCAGACATAACCTGTCGGCCTTGGTTATGGCTTGCTCATATACGCTTGCACCGCCAATGATGTATACATCCTCATCGGGGGCACAACTCGCAAGGGCTTGGTCTAATGATTGATAGCACTGACACTCCGGCAAGGTGCGCTGCTGACGACTCAATACCACATTGCGACGGTTGGGCAGTGCGCCCTTGGGTAAACTCAGATAGGTGTTGTGGCCCATGATGATGGTGTGACCCGTGGTGAGAGATTTAAATCTCTTAAGGTCGTTGGGCAACCAATATATCAGTTTGTTTTGGTAGCCGATGGCACCATTCTCCGCTACGGCGGCTATTATGCTTATTCTCATTGTAGTGTGTGTTAGGGTGGAGACTGAGGCAGATGGCTGTCATACAGATACGGCGGCCTTGATGTGCGGGTGTGGATCGTAGCCCTCGAGTTGGAAATCGTCGTAGTCGAAACTGAAGAGATCCTTGATGTCAGGGTTGATAATCATGCGTGGCAGAGGACGCGGAGTGCGTGTGAGTTGCAGTTTGGCCTGCTCTATATGGTTGAGATAGAGATGTGTGTCGCCTGTGGTATGCACAAACTCTCCCGGCTGCAGTCCTGTGACTTGGGCCACCATCTGAAGCAGCAGGGCGTAGGAGGCGATATTGAAGGGCACCCCAAGAAAGGTGTCGGCACTGCGCTGGTATAACTGCAGGCTCAGTTTGCCATTTGCCACATAAAACTGAAACATGGTGTGGCATGGAGGCAGGGCCATACTGTCTACTTCGGCCACATTCCACGCATTTACGATCATGCGGCGTGAGTCGGGGTTGTGCTTGATCATCTCAACCACATTGCTTATCTGGTCAATAGTGCCGCCGTTATAATCGGGCCATGAACGCCACTGGTGACCATAGACAGGACCGAGTTCGCCATTCTCGTCGGCCCACTCGTCCCAGATGCTCACTCCGTGGTCTTTGAGGTATTTGATGTTGGTGTCGCCCTTCAGAAACCACAGCAGTTCATAGATTATAGACTTGAGATGCAGTTTCTTGGTGGTGAGCAGTGGAAATCCGTCTTCGAGGTTATATCTCGCCTGATGTCCAAACACGCTTATGGTGCCTGTGCCCGTGCGGTCTTCTTTCTTTATGCCTTCTCTGAGTATGCGACTCAGCAAGTCTTGATATTGCTTCATGTTTTATTGTTGAATAATATTGTTGCTTAAAGGTTTCTTATTCTCCACTCTTGCGGATATAGGTTGTTGACCCTATTGCCGAGGTTTTTGACAAATCCTATGGGCATGCCGTGATGAGTGAGCAGGATGATGCCCTTGGGTGTGCCATCGGGTAGCAGGATGGGTTGGCGCCGCATAAAGTCGAGTGCCGTTTGTGTGTCTGTGTCTACAGTAGCGAAAGCCTCTCTGTTGATATAAGTAGAGAGGGCGAGACAGTGGTGCGGCACCAGAGCATTGCCTCTGACTGTGGCCAGGGATATGCCTGCATGCACTATTCTGAGGCTTTTGGCAGCGGTTTGGTAAATATGCTTGAGGTTTTTATCCATGGCTACTATGGTGTCGCCAGCGAGATGAAACTCCATGCTGTCGGCATGGCATAGCCACTGTCTGCATTGCTCTGCCCATCGGCGGTCTATGGTTTTGACGTTGCGATTGGCGCCCTTGCCCCCTTTCTCTTTCCGTTTGTTGTGCAAGGCATCTTGGTTGTCCTTTTTGCGTATGGCAGCCATGAAAAGGCCTTCTCCCTGTGAGATGCCAGGTATGAAACGGTATACGGGCCATGGGCAGGAGTCAGACAGGCTGCCTGTGATATGCCATTCATCCTGAATATGTACGGGCAGGATTTCGGCATCCATATTATTGGCAATCCAGCAGATGTTATCTTCGTTTTCCCTTAGGTTGAAGGTGCAGGTGGAATAGACCATGAGTCCGCCAGGCCTAAGGCATTGCCATGCCGCATGAACGATCTCGCGTTGCAGTTTGCTGCATTTGTCAATATTGCCTACACTCCATTCCTCTATGGACTTTGGATCTTTGCGAAACATGCCTTCGCCCGAGCATGGCACATCGCAGATGATAAGGTCGAAGGATAAGCCCGATGCCGCAATATCTTCGGGATAGTTGTTGGTGACCATCATGTTGGCGTTGCCCCATTTGCAAATGTTTTCTGCCAGGATATTGGCGCGCTGCTTGATGGGTTCGTTGCATATCATCATGCTTCCTTCGGGCAGCATGGCCATGGCAGCCGTTGACTTGCCACCTGGTGCGGCGCACATGTCGAGGGCTATGATGGGTGTGCAATGATTATATGAGTCGTTGGTGCTGTTGCCCACATGCTGACTGATTACCTGCTGAATAAACATGGATGCGGCCTCCTGCACATAATAGGCGCCGGCATGCAGCAGAGGGTCGAGGGTGAAATTGGGTCGCTCGGCCAGATAATAGCCATGCTCACTCCATGGCACGAGGCTGGAGGAGGGTGCGGGCCCCTGCCATTTCTCAGGGTTTATTCTTATGCTTGTTGGGGCAGGGGTGTCGAGGGCATGGATAAAGAGATCATAGAGTCTTTGTCCCATGACCATGTGCGTATACTCGGCAAATTGCCTACTTATGCTGTCTCTTGCTCCCATGATGGTGTTATTCTTCTTTGTTGTCGTTGGGCTTGTCAAACATGCCGTAAGTTGTGCGTAGCACTATGAACTCGGTGCGGCGGTTCAACTGGTTGCATATCTCCTGCTGCTCGGGGTCGAGTTTGAGTATAAACTCTTCGGTTAGCACGTCGTCGACCTTGAGGAAGGGATATTTCTCGGTGAGTTTTTTTCTTGCCACCTTTGGCTTCTCTTTGCCGTAGCCCACGGGCGAGAGTCGTTGTCGGTCTATGCCGTGTGCTATGAGGTATTCGACCACGGCCTCGGCACGACGCTGCGACAGGTCTTTGTTGTATGCGGCAGGTCCGCGATAGTCGCAGTGTGCGCTCAGTTCTATGGTCACGTTGGGATTTTCGTTGAGCAGTTTGATTAGTTCGTCGAGCGATGCCATCGACTCTGGTCTGAGGGTGGCTTTGTCGAAATCATAGAAGATATTGTCTATGAGTACAGGGGCGGTGATGGAAGCCAATGGGAACTGTAGCACATACTCTTCGCTCTCAGTAGGTTTCTCTACCCGCAGTTGCTCTTTGTGGTTGAGATATCCCTTGCATGTGCCAAGGAATACATAGTCAACATCTGGTTTTATCTCCTGAACAAACGAGCCGTCGCCCTTTACGTTGAGTTTGAGGTTAGTGCCATCGTTGCCCACCATATAAACGAGGGCGGAAGGCAGTTCATAGCCATCTTTCTCATACACCCAACCTTTTACGGTCTGTATGATTTCAGGATTTACGAAACTGTATATATGGTCCCATCCCTTGGCATCGCCGCGGTTTGAACTGAAGAAACCCCTGTTGTGCAGTCCCTCGAAGGTCATGCCAAAGTCGTCGCCTTGTGAATTGAGCGGATAGCCAGGATGCTCAAGGGTCCATCCATTGCCGAGCGAGTCTGGTTTGGCAATGAAAATGTCGAGTCCGCCCATGCCTGGATGGCCGTCGGAAGAGAAATAGAGGTCGCCATTTGGTCTGAAGGTTGGAAACATCTCGTCGCCCTCGCTGTTGATGGGTGTTCCCACGTTCTCTACTCCTCCCATGGATTTGCCGCCAATCCTCACTCGCCATATATCATAGCCGCCCATGCCACCGGGCATGTCGGAAGTGAAATAAAGCCATTCGCCATCGGGCGACACTGCGGGGTGTGCATAACTTGATAGGGTATCCTTGGTGAGGGCTTCAGTGGTGCCTTTGCTCCATGAAGCGTCGGCGCGGTTTGACTTGCAGATGGTGGCAAATCGCGGATATGAGGGGTCAGCGAGGCATTGCGTGAGATACATGGTCTTGCTATCAGGAGTGAAGGCGCAAGCCCCCTCGTCATACTCGGTGTTGAGTTCGCCCTGCACGGCTTCGGGCTTTGTCCACTTGCCTTTTTCGTCTTTCACGCTTACGAAGATGTCACCGTTTTTTGTGCCTGTTATGCCGCTCAGTTCGTCGCCCTGTGCTTGATTGCGTGTAGAGGTGAAAAAGAGTTGGTCGTTATTGTCGCCTGCCAGCATGGGTGAATAGTCGGCCCGTCGCGAATTGAAGAAATTCTCTTTTTTTACGGTATATTGCGAGCCCTGCTCCTTCCATTTCGGTGCGCTGGTGGCACTCTTGAGCCCTATTTGAGCCTGCTGGCATTGCGGCACGCTGTCGAGCATTCGCTGGAAAGCCTTGGCTGCCTCCTTGTAGTTGCCCGTTTTCATTAGTTGCTGACCGAGATACAAGAATGTGAGGCTGTCGGTCTGCTTATATCTGATGGCATTGTTGTATGCTGCTACGGCTTTTTGAGTATAATTGAGCCTGCGATAGCATTCGGCCATCTTGAGAGCCCTCTTGCCCCTGTCGTCGCGATCCTTGGCCGATGTGGCCGAATATGCTTTTTTGTATTGTGTGGCGGCATCATAATATTCGCCCAGGGCGTAGTATTTATCGCCCTTTTTCATATAACTGTCGGCCCCGCAACCAGTGAGGATGCAGACAGATATGGTCATAGCCAATGCGAATAATATGCTCTTTGTTGTTTTCATTACATATATTATAACGCACGAGTTGGCATTTTATTGCCATGAGCGGTTGAAATAATCAGGTATGACAATCAATAATGAAAATCATTTGCGAAATCACTTGCCATGGTCGGCAAAGGGCACACGATAGGTACAGCCCTCTTTCCACCTGCTGCAACCGTATGCTGTCTTGCCTTTTATTATGGTGCCTGTGGCGCATAGGGGGCATGGCTTGCCCACTATATCGTCGGCAGAGGTTTTCTTGTTTGTATTCTTGGTGGTGCGTTTCTTCTTCGTTTCCTTTTCGTCGGAGCCCACATCCACGTGTTTCACTTCTGTGTCGGCCAGCACATCGTTGACTATATCGGTGATTTGCTTTTTCAATTCATCCACAAACTGCGCCGCATCATATTGACGCTTCTCAATATCGCGCAGTTTCTTCTCCCAGATACCCGTGAGTTCGCAACTCTTGAGCAGTTCCTCTTTTATTGTGTCTATGAGTTGGATGCCTGTGGGTGTGGCCACGAGGTTCTTTCTCTCGCGGCGAATGTAATGGCGTTTGAAGAGTGTTTCGATTATGCCGGCACGTGATGATGGCCGTCCTATTCCGTTTTCTTTCAGTGCTGCTCTCAGTTGCTCGTCTTCTACAAATTTTCCTGCTGTTTCCATGGCTCGGAGCAGAGTGGCTTCGGTATAATACTTTGGTGGCGTGGTCCATTTCTCAGTGAGTGTGGGACTGTGTGGCCCCTTTTCTCCCTTTACGAATGGCGGCATCACGTCCTGCTCTTTCTCCTGTGCCATGCTGTTGTCTTCAAACACTGTGCGCCATCCCTTGTCAAGGATGGTCTTGCCAGTGGCTTTGAAATCCACGTCGCCCGCCTTACCCATCACCGTGGTGGTGGCGAACTTGCAGTCGGGATAGAAGGCGGCAATGAATCGGCGCGCTATGAGATCATACACATGCTTCTCCATATCGGTGAGATACTGTGCTGGCTGCCCTGTGGGTATGATGGCATGGTGGTCGGTGACTTTAGATGAGTCAAACACCTTCTTTGATTTCTTGAGTGGAGATGAGAGCAATGGTGTGGTAAGGTTTTCATACCCTCTGAGCCCCCTGAGTGTGGCGGGGCATTTGGGGTAGATATCATCGCTGAGGAATGTAGTGTCTACACGTGGATAAGTGGTTAGTTTCTTTTCATATAATCCCTGGATGATATTGAGGGTCTGCTCGGCGCTCATGCCATATTTCTTGTTGCAGTCTACCTGCAGCGATGTCAGGTCATAGAGGCTTGGTGGCGCCTCGGTACCATTTTTCTTCTGCACGTCGGTAATCTCAAATTCCTTGTCTCTAATGGTTTCAAAAAATCTTTCGCCCTCCTCTTTGGTAGTGAATTTTCCCTGTGTGGCATTGAAGAGAGTATCGCGATAAATGGTAGATAATATCCAGTATTGCTCGGGCACGAAATTCTCTATTTCCTTTTGCCTGTTTACAATTAGGGCGAGGGTAGGGGTCTGCACCCTGCCGATGCTTAGCACCTGCCTGTTTTGCCCGTATTTGAGTGTGTAGAGGCGTGTGGCGTTCATGCCCAGAATCCAGTCGCCGATGGCGCGGCTCAGTCCCGCTAAATACAATGGCTGGTATTTATCCTGGTCATAGAGATTGCGGAATCCCTCCTGTATGGCCTCGTCGGTCATTGACGAAATCCACAGACGCTTGACGGGGCATTTGGCCATGGCCTTCTGCATAACCCAGCGCTGGATGAGCTCTCCCTCCTGTCCGGCGTCGCCGCAGTTGATAATCATCGAAGCATTGCCCATCAGTGTCTTGATCACCTCAAACTGTTTTCTGATACCCTCGTCGTCGATGAGTTTGATGCCGAAGCGGTCGGGAATCATGGGCAGGGCGCTCAGTGTCCACCTCTTCCACATCGATGTATAATCGTCGGGCTCCTTGAGGGTACAGAGATGGCCGAAGGTCCAGGTCACCTGATATCCATTGCCCTCCATATATCCTTGCTTAGAAGTGGTGGCACCCAGAATCCTTGCTATATCCTTGGCCACACTTGGTTTTTCTGCAATGCAAACAATCATATTCTTTATGTCGTCTTGATTTCGGGTCCCAAAATTACTCATTTTTTTTCAATCAGTGAAAAAAACAAGGAAGGAATGACTGATTTCTCGAAAAAAAACAGTAAGTTTGCATCCGTAATACATTTGCGTAAACGAAAATAACATTATTATTAATAAATACAATCTATCTATGAAGAAGAGATTATTTAATATCTTTATGCTTGCAGGTATGTTTGCAGTGGCATTTGCCAGTTGCGGAGGCGGTGACGAAGAAAGCGTTGATTCAGGAACCACCAATCCACCAGCAACTACCGACCCCACTCCCAATGACACTACAAGTACTGGCGGTAACAATGGTGGCAACACAGGCGGTAACAATGGTGGCAACCCGGGCAACAATACCGATACCATCTCATTTTATAAAGGTGCCGACATGAGTTGGATTACCGAGATGGAAGATAAAAACTACTCCTTCTATGATGTGGATGGCAACAAGGGCGAGGCCATGAGCATACTTACCAATATGGGCATGCAAGCCCTGCGCCTGCGCGTTTGGGTGAACCCGTCAGATAATTATAATAACAAGGCCGATGTGCTGAAGAAGGCACGTAGAGCCAAGATGCTGGGATTGAAAGTGATGATAGATTTTCACTATTCCGACTGGTGGGCAGATCCAGGCAAACAAATCATTCCAAAGCAGTGGCAGGCATACAAAACAGCCGACGAGATGGCCAATGCAGTGGCCGCACATACTACCGACGTGCTGGAAACACTCAAGATGAATGGTGTGGACGTGGCATGGGTGCAGGTGGGCAATGAAACACCTACGGGCATGCTCTATGACCTGGACTATAGCAACACCCCAGTAAATAAGGCTTCTGCGGCCGTGAGCGGACTGGTGTCTAACAGTGGCGGCGCAGCCAATTTTGCCAAGTATGTGAATGCTGGCTACGATGCTGTAAAGAGCGTATATCCTAATGCCAAGGTGATAGTGCATGTAGACAGGGGCGACGAGCTCGGCAGGTTTACATGGCTCTTCGATAAGCTCAAGAATGCCGGCGGTAAGTGGGATGTGATAGGTATGTCGCTATATCCAAAGAATGACACCTATTCAACACAGATAGGCGATATGCTCTCAAATATCATCTCCTTGAGAAATAAATACAACTGTGAGGTGGTGGTGAGCGAGATAGGCATGTCGTGGGACGCATCAAATGCCAAGGCAGCGCTCACCATGCTCGTAAAGGGTGCGCGTAGCATCAATAAATGCATCGGTGTGTTCTATTGGGAACCACAGTGCTATAACATGAGTTATACCAAGGGTGCATTCACAAACCAGGGCAGACCAACGGAAGCCCTGCAGGCCTTCTTTGCAGAATAAATACATGCATCCGTAATATATCATAGTGCAAATGAAAAAAATACTGACTATGTGTGCTTCTGTCATGATGGCTGCGCAAATGCTTGCTGGAGGCACCTTGAATCTTAAGGATATAACAAAAGGATTGTTTAGGGGACAGGCTATCGCTGCCATTGAGTCATGCAGCGACGGCGAAACCTATATGCAGATATCTGCCAACAGAGAGCAGATAGTGAGATACTCCTATAAGACGGGAAAACAGGTGGGAGTGGTCTTTGATGTAAACACCGTCAGAGGAGACAAGATAAAAGGTGTGGACGGATATGTGATCAGTCCCGACGGTAGGCACATGCTAATCCAGACACAAACGAAACAGCGCTACAGACGTTCGTTTACAGCTAAATATTATATCTTTGAAACGGCAAACAACCGCATGACACCACTTGCTGAGGGCGACGACCAGGAGGTACCGACATTCTCGCCCGACGGCAACGTGATTGCCTATGTCAGGGAGAATAATATCTATTTGGTAAAGCTCCTGTATGGTAATGCTGAAAGTCAGGTGACCAAAGACGGAGAGCGCAACAAAATCATAAACGGTATACCCGACTGGGTGAACGAAGAGGAGTTTGCCACAAACAAAAGCCTGGTCTTTACTGCAGATAGCAGACAGGTATGCTGGATAAGATATGACGAGACAAACGTGAAGGAGTATGCCCTATCGCTCTATTGCGGCACTAATCCCTCGCTTGAGGAAAACAGCCAGTATCCTGGATTCTACAAATATAAATACCCAATAGCTGGCGAGGAAAACGCAAAGGTTAAGGTAATGAGCTTCGATATTAAATCGAGGCAGACACGCGAGATTAAGGTGCCCCTGGATGAAGAAGGCTATATACCAAGAATTGAGGCCACCGATGATCCTACCAAGGTGGCGGTGTTTACTCTCAATAGACACCAGGACCGAATGTGCATATACATGTGCAACCCGCTCTCTACAGTGGCCAAACTGGTGATAGAAGAGAAAGTGGACAAGTATGTGAAAGAAGAAAACATGGCAGCCACACTCATCGTAGGCAACAATATAGTGATGCCTTCTGACCGTAGCGGACATACTCATCTCTATCTCTATGGTATCAATGGACAACTAAAGAGGCAGGTGACAAAGGGAGATTATGAGGTTACAGACTTGTATGGCTTGGACGAGAAAACGGGAGATATCTATTTCCAGTCCAATGAGGCAGGCATAACAGAGCGAAAGATTTACGTGGCTCATGCCAACGGCAAGACCGATTGCCTTACACCAAACAACGGTGTTAGTTCGGCGCTCTTCAGTAGAAACTTCAAGTATTTTGTCAATATCTGGAGCGATATCAACACTCCGCTCAAATATGACATTCTTGACAACAAAGGGAAAAAGACTGCCACACTCGTAGACAACGAAAAACTCAAAGAAACACTCAGCAAGTATAGACTGGGAAAAAGGGAGATGTTTTCATTTGTAACCTCAGAGGGCGTCACCTTGTATGGATGGATGGTTAAACCCGCTGATTTCGATCCTTCACGCAAATACCCCGTGGTGATGTATCAGTATGGCGGACCTGGCAGCCAGCAGGTGATGAACAAATGGAATATTGGCATGGCTGGACAGGGGGCCATCTTGGAGCATTATCTTGCACAGCAGGGCTATATAACCGTTTGCGTGGACAACAGAGGCACTGGAGGCAGGGGCGCAGAATTTGAAAAATGCACATATCTGCAGTTGGGCGAACTGGAGTCTAAAGACCAGGTGGAAACAGCACTCTGGATAGGTAAGCAGACATGGGGTGACCCGCAGAGAATAGGCATCTGGGGATGGAGCTTCGGCGGATGGAACGTGCTGATGAGCATGAGCGAAGGCAGGCCAGTGTTTAGGGCAGGAGTGGCCATTGCACCGCCCACTTCATGGAGATACTATGATACCGTTTACACAGAGAGATATATGCGCACACCGAAGGAAAACCCACATGGGTATGATGAGGTGAATGCTATGGCAAGAGCAGCAAAACTCAGTGGAGCTCTGCTCATCTGCCATGGACTGGCAGATGATAACGTGCACTACCGCAATACCGCCGAGTATGTGGAGGCGCTCGTTCAGGCTGACAAGGATTTCAGTCAGTTGCTCTATACAAACCGAAATCATGGCATAGCAGGTGGAAACACACGCAACCACCTCTTCCGTCAGGCCATACGATTCTTTGACGATAATCTCAAATAATAACACTTATATCATCTACTGACTTATTATGAAAAAAGACATTCTATTCTTGGTGAGATGCTTGGCTTTGGCTGTCATGATGGCTACAGGCATTGCCGCACAGGCCAAACCAGCAAAGAAAAAACAAACGGCACCACAACTCACCACTCTCGAGATAATAGAGAAGGTGAACAATACATGGCAGAAGAACCATAGCCATAAGGTGAGGGCTTTCTGGGATGATGCTGCTTATTTCACTGGTGATATGGAGGCCTACAGACTAACCGGCAAGGCACAATGGATGGAATTTGCACGTAAATGGGCTGACTACAACGATTGGAAGGGTGCCAAGAGCAATGACCGCAAGAAATGGAAATACCGCCACTATGGCGAAGGCCATGATTTCGTGCTTTTCGGCGATTGGCAGATATGCTTCCAAACATATATGGACCTCTATGAGATACAACCAGATGATTATAAGGTTGAAAGGGCCATAGATGTGATGAGCCATGAGTGTGCACTGCCACAGAATGATTTCTGGTGGTGGGCAGATGCTCTGTATATGGTAATGCCCGTGATGACCAAGATGTATAAGATGACAGGCAACGTGAAATATCTGGACAAACTATATGATAACTTCCTATATTCAGACTCGCTGATGTTTGACCCAGAAGCAAAACTTTATTTCCGCGACGGCAAATATATCTATCCAAAGCACAAGACCGATCTGGGCAAGAAGGATTTCTGGGCACGTGGAGATGGTTGGGTGCTGGCCGGACTGGCAAAAGTGCTTGCCGACATGCCTGCCGACTATAAGCACCGCGCATTGTTTGTGCAGAGATATAAGCAACTGGCCGAGGGCGTGGCTTCATGCCAGCAACCAGATGGATACTGGACACGCTCAATGATGGATCCTGAGCAGGCTGAGGGGCCCGAAACCAGCGGTACGGCCTTTTTTGCATACGGACTCTATTGGGGTATTAACCACGGCTATCTCGATGCCGACAAATACAAACCCGTGGCCGACCGCGCATGGCATTATCTCTCTACAAAGGCTCTGCAACCAGATGGTAGGGTGGGATATGTGCAACCAATAGGCGAGAAGGCTATCAAGGGACAGCAACTCACTCCTGCCAACGAGGCAAACTTCGGCACAGGTGCCTTCCTCTTGGCTGCATGCGAACGACTGCGCAATGAATACCGACAGGCATACGGACGCAAGATTATTCTGGATATCTTCTCCGACTCCGTAACTATCGTTAATGCCAACCTTATAGAGGTGGACGCAAAGATTGTTTGCAAGCAATTGGGCATTCCCGTTGTGCGAATGATGAGATTCTATGATAGCAGAGGCGTGGAGCAACCATATCAGATTACCCACGATGGACATATTTTGGTGATGACAGCCACCAATCCAAACGTAAAGAAGTCTCTGACCGTGGCGGTAGACGATGCTCCTCTCTTCAAGAGCGTGGCATGCGGAAGGCATTGCAATGAGCGCTTAGATGATATCTCATTCGAGAATGACCATCTGGGATTCCGTATCTATGGTCCTGCATTGGCACATGCCGGCCAGGATGCCTGCGGCTATGACCTATGGATGAAAGAAGATGCAAGACCATGCCTCGACTTCCTCTATCATCGTGAGAGTGTATGCCAACCGAAAGTGAGGGCATGGCGCAAGCAGGGACAGAAAGCAAAGGCTGACTCACTCAATACCCTCACAAGTTATCATATAGATCAAGGACGAGGATGTGATATCTATGCAGTGGGACGTACACTGGGGTGTGGTGCCTCGGCACTCTTGGTTGATGGCGACCTGAAACTCACAAATAGTTATTCGAAATATGAAATTCTCGATAATGGACCGCTGAGATTCTCTGTAAGACTCGATTTCTCTCCCGTGGTGCACAATGGCGATTCTGTGGTGGAGCACCGCATGCTCACTCTCGACAAGGGTAGCAGATATTGCTCTGCCGAGGTGTGGTATGATAATATGACCAAACCATTCGACTGGGCTGCCGGTGTGGTAGTGCGTGACAATACTATGCCAATGAAAATAGAACAGCGCTATGTGGAATATACAGACCCGACACAGACCAACGACAGTTTCATTCGCACATCGGCATGGTTTGATGGAGTGGAGAGCAATGGCAAAGAAACAAATAATGTGCTCACAGGTTATTTGGATACCAAAAAGAGAAATGGTGCAGAGGGACATCTGCTGGGTATATATCGCAATGTTGCTCCAAATGCTCATATCTATTACCGCTTCGGGGCTAAGTGGAGCAAGCATGAATAGTGCTAAGTGGAGCAAGCATGAATAGTGTTTAGACACAATAGGAGAATATTTAACTATATCAATTATGACCAATATTTGTATAGTGGCAGGTGCACGGCCAAACTTCATTAAGGTGGCACCAATAATTTGGGCTGTAGAGAAACTGGCAGATCAGCATACTACAAGACAGGCAGATCAGCAGGTTACATACCACCTTGTATATACAGGTTGCAGGGATGACAAAACTCTTGAACCTTCGTTGTTTGATGACCTTTCAATCCCTGCACCCCAGCATTTCCTCAATGCCAACAGCAATAGTCTAAATGAGATAACGGGTCATGTGATGGGCGAGTTTGAACATTATCTCGATAGCCATCCCACTGATGTGGTAATAGTTGTGGATGATCTCGCTTCCACCATGGCTGTGGCCATTGTTGCCAAGAAAAGGGGTATCAAACTGGCACACCTCGTAGCAGGCACACGCTCTTTTGATATCTCCATGCCCAAAGAAGTAAACCGACTCGTTATTGACGGACTCAGCGACTTGCTCTTCACCGCAGGTGCAGGTGCCAGCAGCATAGTTACCCGCGAGGGAGCCGACACTTCTAATATTTATATGGTAGGAAATATTCTGCTTGATACACTTAGGCATAGTATGACACGCATGGTGAAACCAGTGGCTATTGAGGGAATGGAGAGCATGAGGTATCTTGTGTTTACACTCAACCGCAAAGCCTTGATTGCTGACACACAATGGTTGCGTCAGGCCATGACAACTATTATGGAAACAGTGGCAGCCTATGACCATGCTGATGCTCCACTGCAGGTGGTGGCTCCATTGCGGGGAGAGGCACGTCAGGTGATAGAGCAGATGGGTATCAAGAGTGAACGGCTTCATATCATCTCTCCATTGTCATATCTTGAATTTGTATGGCTCACCTCTCATGCCATGGGCATCATCACCGACTCTGGCAATGTGGCAGAAGAGGCTACATTCAATGATGTGCCTTGCATAACTCTCAATAGTTATACAGAGCACATCGAAACGGTGACATTGGGCACAAATAGACTTGTAGGCAGTGATAGTGAACTGCTCGGCAAGTCTATAAGAGAAATCCTGCAAGGGGAATGGCGTCATGCCACATTGCCCGACAGATGGGATGGGCGTACGGCTGAGCGCATACTCCAAATTCTGGTACGCCAACAATCATAGACATGGTTGTTGGCGTACCATATACATGGTCATTGTTTTTTTACTTCAACTATCTTGGTGGCTGCCTGCTCGCGGTTGCGTTTGTTGGTGACGGTTACAACGGCTTGTGCCAATGATATGAATGCCTGACCGGTGATGGTGTTGATATCACAGGCGGCGGGCTTGCCAGCATCACCACTCTCGCAAATGCTCTGCACCAGTGGTATCTGAGCCAGAAGGGGTGCGTCCATTTCTTTGGCAAGATTCTTGCAACCATCCTTGCCAAAGATGAAATACTTGTTTTCGGGCAGTTCGGCAGGAGTAAACCACGCCATGTTTTCCACCAGTCCCAGTATTGGCACGTTCACCTTATCATTGCGATACATGTCTATACCCTTGCGGGCATCTGCCAATGCCACATTCTGAGGTGTGCTTACGATGACAGCTCCCGTGATAGCAAGAGTCTGAAGAAGGGTGAGATGGATATCGCTGGTGCCAGGAGGCGTGTCGATGATGAAATAGTCGAGTTCTCCCCAGTCGGAGTCGCCGATGAGTTGCTTGAGAGCATTTGATGCCATGCCACCACGCCATAGAGTGGCTGTTTCGGGATTGACAAAGAAACCGATGCTCAGCAGTTTGACTCCGTATTTCTCTATCGGCTCAATAAGGCTACGGCCATCCACCTCAACAGCATAGGGGCGGGCATCCTCAACATCAAACATCTTGGGCATAGACGGACCGAAGATATCGGCATCTAAAAGACCTACCTTATATCCAAGGCGAGCCAGAGAGATGGCCAGATTGGCAGACACGGTACTCTTGCCTACACCGCCCTTGCCTGAACTCACGGCAATGATATTCTTGACCTGAGGCAGGAGTTTGCCCACTTCAGGACGTGGCTTTGACTTGTATTCGAGATTGATGGTCACCTCCACATCCTTGCTCACGTGGTAATGGATGGCTGCCTCTGCTGCCTTCACTGTGGAGCGTAGGAATGGGTCGGTGTCGCGAGGAAAGATTAGTGAAAACTCCACCTTCATTCCGTCGATATGCAGATTGTCGGCCACCATGCCGCTTTCCACAATATTCTTCTTGGTGCCAGGGTATGTGACCGTGGCAAGGGCATCGGTGATAAGTTTTGGGTATAATGTCATGATAATGATATATAATATTGATGGTTATTGTCAAAATCTTGGGTGCTTGACTGTGGTCTGTTATGTGTGCATGACCATTGTCATTTGCTTGTTGAGAGAGAACTTCTCTTGGTGCGCTTGAAACTGCGATATTCGTCAAGAGGTATCTCCACATCGGGTTCTATCAGTTCTCCCTCATGTGGCAGGAGAAATTTCTGGTAGCGGATGTTTAGGCCGCGCTCTATCCACTGCGCCTCATAATAGGTTTTGATGTTGAGAATCTGGCGTGTGGCCTCGTCGATACCCTCGGTATGGTAGAGGTCTTCGGTTGAGAAGAGCAGGGGCAGCGAATTGTTGTTTACCATATATGTGGTATAGGTAAACAGGAAATTGGAGTCGGTCTTGAGGTGTATGATGCCTTGATCCTTGAGAAAACGACGGTAGCGCTCCATAAAGTAGGTGCTGGTGAGTCGTTTGCGAGGATTCTTCATCTGAGGATCGCTGAAGGTGAGCCATATCTCGTCAACCTCATCGGGAGCGAAAAAACGGTCGATAATCTCTATGTTGGTGCGAAGAAAGGCTACATTGCCTAGACCCTCTGTCAGTGCCTGCTTGGCTCCCGTATGCATACGCGCACCCTTAATATCTACACCTATGAAATTGATATCGGGATAGAGTTTGGCCAAACCAACAGTATATTCGCCCTTGCCGCAACCAAGTTCAAGTATGATGGGATGGTCATTCTTGAAATACTCTTCTCTCCATCTTCCTCTCATCTCAAAAGGTACATTGTCAATGATGGAATAGGGATACTGGTATACATTGGAGAAGGTCTCCATTTCTGCAAATTTCTGTAACTTTCCTTTGCTCATCTTAAAGTGTTTTGTTTAAAAACATATCCTCCGACTTGAATTTCCAATAAGGATACAAGACGGAGGACATGGATAGCGGTGAATGATTATTTGCGAGCCAATGGTGATGCCTGGGTATAGGTGCGGGCTCCAAGCTCCTTGTCGAGCATATAGAGACCATAACCATTGTCTTTGATCATCTTGATGTTGTCAATGTATCCCTGAGCGGTTTCTTCCTCTTCTACCTGCTCATCTATAAACCATTTGAGCATGCTGGTGGTGGCATAGTCGTTCTCTGCCACGCTTAGCGCATAGAGATTATTAATCAGCGATGTTACCTTCTGCTCATGAGCAAGTGTGCTCTCAAACACGTCGAGGATATTCTCCCATGTGGTGGGCACTGCCTCTATAGGCTTTAATTCTACATTTCCAGCGCGAGAGATAACGTAATTGAAGAATATCTTGGCATGGTCCTGCTCCTCCTGGAATTGAACCTCAAACCATTTGCCCATGCCTGGGTTGCCGTTTGCATGGCACCATGCGGCCATAGACAAATAAAGGTATGCAGACCATAACTCTGCATTGATCTGGGCATTGATAGCCTCTTCTACTTTCTTGTTTAACATAATGGTAATAATTTTTAATGGTTATAATAAGTTTGTTTGTTTTCTCTTATGACATCGTTGCTGGCATCAGATTACCACTGTTGTCCAGCCGTGCTTGTCTTCCTCTGTACCGTATTGTATGGCGCGCAGATGATTGTATAGGCGGGTGGACACTGGTCCTGGCTTGCCATCCTTGCTGAAAGTGTAGCGTTTGTTCTTGTCGAGGTCGTCGAGATAAGAGATTGGAGAGATGACGGCGGCTGTTCCGCATGCACCTGCCTCCTCAAAGGTGTCGAGCTCTTCCTCGGGAATAGGACGGCGCTCCACTTTCATTCCAAAATCTTCGGCAAGCTGCATCAGACTCTTGTTGGTGATGGAAGGCAGGATGCTTGTAGACTCTGGTGTTATGTATGTGTTGTCCTTGATGCCGAAGAAATTTGCGGCACCGCACTCGTCGATATATTTCTTTTCTTTTGCGTCGAGATAGAATTCGCAGGCATATCCTTTCTCGTGGGCCAGGGCATTGGCTCTGAGCGATGCAGCATAATTGCCGCCCACCTTGTAGATACCTGTGCCGAGAGGAGCACTGCGGTCATATTCGCGTATGATAACATAAGGGTTGGTAGAGAAACCACCTTTGAAATATGGTCCTACGGGGGTGACGAAAATCATAAACAGATATTCTGAGGCTGGATGAACGCCAACCTGAGCACTGGTACCAATGAGAAGCGGACGGATATAAAGGGTGGCACCACTCTCATAGGTGGGGATATAGTCTTGGTTGAGTCTCACCACTTTCTTTACCATCTCTTCAAAGAGTTCAGTGGACACTTCGGGCATCATGATGCCGCGGCAAGTGCTCTGCAGGCGTTTGGCATTCTCATCCATGCGGAAAACCCTTACGTGGCCATCTGGACAACGGTAGGCCTTGAGACCCTCAAAAGCCTCCTGACCGTAATGAAGACACGTGGCTGCCATGTGTACGTTCAAATACTCTTCGGAGCATACTTCTATCTCGCCCCATTTGCCGTCACGATAATAACATCTGACGTTGTAGTCTGTCTTTCTGTAACCAAAAGACAAGTTTGACCAGTCTAAATCTTTCATATCTATACTTGCTTTTATGATGATTCTCTGTAGTAAACATAATGTTACGTGCAAAAGTAATCAAAAAAACACAATCCAGCAACTATTTAAGCTTCTTTTTGACTATTTTTGTGCTGGGCATGCAACTCTGATGCCTATTTCCCTTCTGCGTGAATCAACTTGTTTATATCCTCTTCTGTCTTGGTCAGTTTGGCCTTGCAATAATCTATAAGCGTTTGGGCCCTCTTTAGCTTCTCACCCAATTGGTCAATGTCGAGATTGCCATTGTCCATGTCGCGGGCTATCTGCTCTATCTCACTGACAGCATCCTCGTATTTGATCTCTGCTTCCTTTTTCATATTTTTATCTCCCCTTTTCATTTTTATCTCCCTTTTTTGTTGTTATCGTCTATTCTTGATGTTGTCTGATAATTCTTGTTGTTATTATCTAATTCTTTCCGTTCTATTCTTAATCTTGGGATAATTCCTCAACAACCGACTCTATGGTGCCATGCTTGAGTATGCTCACTATCCTGTCGCCCTTGCAGACCATCGACGGATCTTTGACCACTTTTCCATTTATTGTGGTGATGCTATATCCACGTTTCAGCAACTGATGTGGGTCGAGAAGAGTGATCTTTTGCATGAGCATGTCCAAATGATGCTTTTGCTCAGATATATAGCGTGCGAAGATATTAGGCAGACGTTGTGACAGATTGTCTATTCGCGCTTTCTGCTGCGCTATTATACCCATGGCATTGCGACTGATAGACTCCTTCCATTGCTGCAACCGTTCATATATGCTATCTAAGTGGTCTATGAGCAATGTGGCGGCTGCTGTGGGGGTTTTGACTCGAGTATGGGAGATAAGGTCGAGCACACATTCATCCTTGTCGTGACCTATGCCAGTGATGATGGGTAAGGGGAAATTGGCCACGTTTTCTGCCAATGCCAAAGTGTCAAAACTCGACAGATCGGTGGTGGCGCCTCCGCCTCGAATGATTACCACACAATCAAACAAGTCCTGACGAGCATTGATAGCATCAAGGGCTGCTATGATGCTACTCTCCACCAGTTCCCCCTGCATGGCTGCCTCAAAAAGGGTTACAGAGAACTGATAACCTCGGCTGTTTTCGGTCAGATGCCTATAGAAATCACCATATCCTGCGGCTCCAGCATTGGAAATGACGGCTATGCGCTGGCAGAATAGCGGAAGAGTTAACTGTTTGTTTAGGTCCACAACTCCCTGCTTGGTCAGAGCGGCCATTATCTCCTTGCGCTTCAACCATATATTGCCCAATGTGTATTCGGGATTAACATCGGTTATTATCCACGAAAATCCGTATGCCTCATGAAACTGGGCGTATACACGCACCATAACTTTTATGCCACTGCGGAAAGAACAACCCGTAAGCTTCTCGAACTTGCTCTTTACCCCAATCCAACTGCTACGCCAGCAACGGGCTTGAGCACGTGCCACAAGACCATAGCCCGCCTCGTCTTTCTCTATCAGATCCATGTAGCAATGCCCTCTCACTTCCTTTACATCGGCAAGTTCAGCCTTCACCCAATATTCATCGGGTATGGAGAATTCAACAGCTGCCTTTACCATCTCGTTGAGTTGCTTTAGGCTATATACGTCGTTGTGTATCATACAATTAGTTGTTGTTGTTGCGTGCTTTTGCCCTCCTGTCTGCAATAATTATTGCCACTATTGCCAGCATGAAATATACCGCCACCTGAATCCAGAGGGCTATCAACTCGGATGATATCTCGCCCATGTTAGCGCTCATGCTCGATGTCTTTACAAATGCCCGGATGGCAAAAGTCGAAGGGAAGAGGTTGCCCACATACTCCCAAAAGGCAGGCATGGCTGACTGGGGCCATGATATGCCCGAGATAAAGAGGAGGGGTAGTGAGAAGAATACCACTACGAGCATCACGTCTTCACGATGGCTGAACAACTGCGAAACAGCCACGCCGAAGCATACGCATGCCAGCAGATAGGGCACCATCATGCTTACTAACACCTCCCATCTACCAATAGTGATGAAATCATAGATATGAGGAATGATGATGGTTAGATAAGAGGCCATAACAATATAAATTAGGAGATAACTCATGCCACGACCCATTATGAGGGTTGCAGCTGTTGATAACACTTGGCGCCATCCTGTAGACTTCAGACAGATAAAAGCCTTGTTTGTCTGTCCCCGTTCGCGCCTTGTGCCTGCCAGCATGCCTATACCAAGAAGCATGGTCTGCTGGATGATGAGAATGAGTACCGCAGGTAGCACAAACGAACCATAACCGCTTGATGGGTTATACATAGCCACATCATCTATGATAATGGGTTGCACAGACATATCTTTTTCCTTCTCGGTGATGTGATTTGACCATTGTATCTGTATCTCGCTGTTTATTTGCTGAACTACGCTTGATACCGCTGCGAACACGTTTTTGTAGTTAAGCATAATAGCCATATCGCAATACACGCTAACCACAGATTGCTGCATGCGCCATCTGTTGACAGCAAAACCCTCGGGAATAACTATTATTCCCTTGATTTGTTGGTCAGACATCAGTTTCTCGGCTTCGGCAAGACTATTGGAATAGTGGGTGACGCACACATCGGGAGTGGCATCGCAACGACGGATTAGGTCGCGACTGTCACTGCTGTGACTCATGTCTACCACTGCCACGGGGGTCTCCCTCACCACCTCATTATTATATATCCATGAGTAGAGAAGAGGGTAGGCAAGGGGTACAAGGAAAAAGAAGATAAGCACTCCCTCATCCTTGAATATGGCACGCATCTCACCTGCCCACACCCTGCAGATGTCGGCAACCCATTTGAGTATCTTGCCAAATATCGTCATACCTTCTTATTACTACTTTGTATATTCATATATGAGCATCACCCGTTTAATTCTCGATACCACCAGAATGGGCAGGAGTGTGAAGGCCAAGAGGCACAACACGTGAACCCATACGCCCGAGAGGGCATAGCCATTGAGTATCTGCGACTGGTATATCATGAAATAATGCCTCAGCGGAAAGAGCCACGACAAGGCCTGAATGGGACTATCCATAGCTTCTATAGGGAAGGCGGAACCAACCATAGAGAAACTTAATACCGCCCAAAGGCTGCATACGCTCATTGACATGCGCATGGAAGGGATGAGTCCAAAGATGGCTACTCCAAATCCCTGAGCTGGCAGCACCATGGCAAGTGATAGCAGCACCATGGCCATGGCTCCTCCGTGGTGGACGAAGCCCATATTTCCAAACAGATGCCACACATAGATGGATGCCACCGTTACCAGTATCATCGTGTGTGGCAGCAACTTGCCTATCAGTGCCAACCATATATTGTTGCCTGCTGATGCAATCCATTGGCGCGACCTGTTGAACTTGAGTTCGCATCCCAATGAATAGGCTGTGATGAGGAAGATGAAGAGCATAAACAATCCGGGCACAAAGACGCAACTAAGATACATATTATAATTAGTCCACGGATTGTTGATCTGGTGCAGGTCCACTTCTATAGGTTGCAGAAATGTGGCTATCTGCTTGTCGCTCATGCCCTTTGCGCTCATCACCTGCTTTCCTGCTGCACCCGTGGCGAGCAATGAGATGGTCTTCAGGTCTTTCATGGCCAGTGTGCCGCCAGTGATGGTGGTCATGGTATAATAATATGACATGTGTGGCTGGCGTCCTGTTGACAGTTGCGCTGCCATGCCGTAGGGAATATGCAGAAATGCGTATATGTCACCCTCTCTCATGGCCTTTGATGCCTCATTCACATTATCATACTGCGCCACTATCTCTGTGCTCTGGAATGCATCGAGGCGGCGGATGAGAGTGCGCGACAATGTGCTGTGGTCATTATCCACTATAGCTATGGGCAGTCGGGTGGGCTGACCCTCATTCATCATGGTAGTGAAAAAGATAAGCACAATCAGCGGTAGCACTATCATGCACAGCCAATAGATGGGCGAATGGTAGATAATTCTGCATTCGCGCATAGCCACATCTTTGACAAACCGGAAAAATGACCTGCCTTCCACTATTCCTTTCCCCATTTCTTGCTTTGAAGATTATTTCTTTATTACCAACGACATGCCTGGACGGAGCCCTTCCAACTTATCGATGGGCTTGGCTCTGACTTCAAAAGTTTTCAGGTCATATTGGCCTTTGGCCTTAGTGGCCTTCCATACGGCATAGGAACCTTGGTCTTTGATAAAATAGATCTTCATCCTGACATTCTTGTCAAAGGCGGGAACGTATGCTGTTATCTCATCGCCCACTTTCATGCCTCCGAGCTGGTCCTCACGTATATTGAAGGTTCCCCAGATGTCATTCAATACTGATATGCTCATGATTGGCGACCCTGTGCCGATGAGTTCGCCCATGTGGGGATAGACCTCGCTAATCTCTCCTTCCACTTGTGCACGCTGGATGGTTTCATTGATATAAGACCCCACCTCAGCCACGGCACCACGGCTCCGCTCCACTTGGGCAGCAGCAGCCCTGCGCTCTTCGCGGCGTGCACCATTGCTCACCATGTCATACTGACTTTGAGCAGCCTTTACCTGTGCCTCCATAGCTTTATAGTTTGCGAAAGCCTCGTCGCGCTTTTGGGCTGTCATTACACCTTCGTCAAAGAGTCTCTGCACACGTTGGTATGATTTTTCAGCAATCTCGAGACCAGCTTTGGCCTGCTGGAGCACTTCGTAGGCACCCCTTACTTGCTCTTTGCGGGCACCGTTCTCTGCCATCTCGCTCATGGCAGCAGCAGCATTCTCTGCACCTTGGGCTTGTGTCATCTTGGCCATCACATCTGGGGCATCGATGATGGCGAGAGTGTCGCCAACCTTCACATAGTCGCCCTCTTTAACCCTCAGTTCGAGAATACGTCCAGGCACCTTGCTCGAAACCCGGTATTCAGTCACCTCTATCTGTCCCTGTATGATATCGTCATCATCGCTTAGGGTGAAAAAGCCGATGAGGCCCACTACTGCCACCACCACGGTAAAAGCCAATACCGCCAGTAGCACGTTTTTATGTTGTTCTTTCTTTGTCATAGTATTGTATTATTTTATAGTTCCAAGTGCCTTTTGTAGTCCCAGTTCACTGAGTCTTATATCTATCTCTGCGTCTATCATCTGGCTATGAGCTTTGAGCCACGCTGTCTGTGCTTCCATTACCGTGGTCATGCCGGTCACACCTTCTTTATATCCGAGGTTGGCGCATCTCAGGTTCTCGTCGGCCAGTTTGATATTGTTTTGTGCTGTTGCCAGTCTTTTCTTTGCTTCTGAAATCTTGAATGAGCTCTGGTTCAGTTGCAGTTCCACCTTTTCGCGAGCGTCGTCGAGTTCGAGTGCTGCAATAGTGGCAGCCCCTTTGGCAGCCCGTGTCTTGTATGCCACGTCGCCCCAGTTCCACACGGGTATGCGCATCACTA
The DNA here is from genome assembly GCA_022782305.1 of Prevotella sp. Taxonomy (GTDB): domain Bacteria; phylum Bacteroidota; class Bacteroidia; order Bacteroidales; family Bacteroidaceae; genus Prevotella. The sequence continues at coordinate 25,428 of JALFPC010000048.1, forward strand.
CCCCCACGCTCCATGCCCCCGAGAATTTATTGTCGAATCCGTTATACACGTTAGGATTGGTGATGGTATAGCCTCCTATGAGCATCACCTGTGGCAGGTTGCCGGCCTTGGCCACGTTTGTGGCTTGCCGTGCCAGTTGGCATGCATTGCCCAGTGCTTTCAGTTCTGGCCTGTTGGCATTGGCGGTTTCTATGCTTGGGTTGCTGATGTTTCCAATGCCTGTGCTGGCATCATCAATATTGGGAATACTGTCGGCCACGTCAATATCCTCATCAATATCCAGTCCGCAGAGTTGGCAGAGATACATCTTGGCGAGGCTCAGTCCGTTGTCTACCTGTGTTAGGGTCATGTCAGCCTCGTTGAGCCTGACGCTGATGTTGAGCCCGTCTGCTCTGGTGGCCACACCCTCTTGTATCATCTTGCTAACATCGTCGTTGAACTTGCCCACGAGTTTGCGGTAACTCTCCGCCAGTTGTTTCTTTTGCTTGAGTGAAACGAGTGTCCAATAGGCTTTGTCTACCTGGTATACAAGGTTTTGCCTCACGCCTTCTGCCGTGTTCTGTGCCATCTCTTCATTGATGTCGGCCATTTTGTTTAGTGCAATGATTGATCCGCCCATGAAGAGGGGTTGGGAGAGCATCACCGCTCCTGCATAGATATTATGAGTGTTGGTGGCAAAGGCATCCACTATCTGTCCTCCCATGCCGTTGAGCATGGCAGCCATTTGCTCGTTCACGGCAGGTCCCATCATGCCGGCAGTCAATGTTCCGAGATTGTTGAGTGTCTGTTTGGTATCGTTGCTGAGCAGTTCAATCCTTTTGCTGTTATACATATAGGACCCTATGGCATTGATGCGGGGCAGGTATTTGGTGCGTGCCGATTTGGTCAAGTTATGCGCCACATCCCTTTTGACTTTTTCCACGCTCATCATTTTGTTGTTGCGCATAGCCATGGCCCTGCAACTATCGAGGCAGAGGGCAGTCTGTGCGTTTGCATCGCAGATGGCGATGACACTGATGATGATTGATAAAAATACTCTCATTTGCTGATAAGCTAAGATGAAACAGTGTTATTTGAGCGAGAATGAGGCAGAGCCGATCATGTTGCCATCTGCGAAGATGCTGACGGTGTAATTGCCAGCACTCAGAAACTCGCTTGTTTTGAGGTATGTGGTCACTCTCTGCTGTTCTCCGTTATACTCGATGGCTTTTTTCATTGAGCATTCCAGTGTTTTGTTTTCGTATGTAAAGGAGCCGCCTTGTCCGAGCACGGTGCCCGATGGTGTTACTATTCTTACATACAATGTCTTGTTGCCGTTTGACGCTGTCACGTTTTTGGCAATGGTAAAGGCCACCTCCATGCTCTTGCAGTCTTTGAGTTTCTTGGCTGTCTTGCCATTGCTCTTCTTGGTAACCAATGATATGGCTGTGGCATCGAGTTGTGCGGCGATGGCCACTTTCTCAGACAGAGAAGCCTTTTCGCTGTTGAGGCCTTCAATCTCGCGAGTGGCCTGCTCATACTGGCCTTTCATTCTGGTGTTCTCTTCGGTCAGACTTTGGTTAAGCCTGTTGAGTGAGTCTATTTCCAGCACGTAACTCCTGAGCACTTCCCTTACGGTGGCCAGTTCCTTCTTGAGTCGGGCAATCTCTCGAGCGTCATTGCTCTTAACCCTTTTCAGCTCCTCCAGCAGGCGCTGTGTTTTGAGTTGCTCTTGGGTGAGTTGTTCAACGATGGAATCATTGTTGATTTGGGTTTTCATCTCGCTATATTGCCTTGCAAACCTCTCATACTCGTTTTCCATCTCTTTTTTATCCAAGTCGGCCAGTTCCTGCATC
>JALFPC010000085.1 GCA_022782305.1 Prevotella sp.
GTATATCAAGCACTATATGGTGAGGAAGCATACTGGGTTCGTCCCGAGAAGATGTTTTTCGAGCAAATAACAAGAGACGGAAGGACATTTAACCGATTCACAGAAATAGACAGATAAAGATGGAAACATTCAAAGACGTTATATCAAGCGATCAACTGGTATTGGTCGATTTCTTCGCCACATGGTGTCAGCCATGCAAGATGATGCACCCCATCTTGGAGCAGGTGAAGACAGTGCTGGGTGACAGAATCCGCATCATCAAAGTGGATGTGGACAAATATGGAGTGACGGCAAGTCAGTATGGCATACAGTCTGTACCTACGCTCATGCTGTTCAGGCAAGGCGAAGTGCAGTGGAGGACAAGCGGTGTGATGCAGAAATCAGAGTTGCTGGCAACGATTGACCCGTTTTTAAAGTAATGAAAGCATATACATATATAGATAAAGGTAGGTTCGAGTTAGTTGATAAGCCCAAACCTACTATACAGGAGCCCACGGATGCCATCGTCCGTGTGACCATGAGCAGCATCTGTACGAGCGACCTGCACATCAAGCATGGTAGCGTACCGAGAGCCGTACCGGGAATAACCGTCGGCCATGAGATGGTTGGCATTGTGGAAGAGCTGGGTAGTGAAGTCCAAGGATTCCATAAAGGCGACCGGGTGACGGTGAACGTAGAGACTTTCTGCGGAGAATGCTTCTACTGCAAGCATGGCTATGTGAACAACTGCACCTCACCTCATGGAGGATGGGCACTTGGCTGCCGCATCGACGGTGGCCAGACGGAATATGTGCGAGTACCCTTGGCACAGCAGGGGCTTAACCTTATCCCCGATGGCGTGACCGATGAACAAGCGTTGTTTGTGGGTGACGTGTTGGCCACAGGTTTCTGGGCAGCTCGCATCAGTGAGTTTACGGAAGATGACACGGTGCTGATTATCGGAGCAGGACCAACGGGCATCTGCACCTTGCTCTGCACGATGCTGAAATATCCCAAGCGTGTCATCGTCTGCGAGAAATCAGAAGAAAGACGCGCCTTCGTCAAGCAACACTATCCCGATGTCCTGTTGACGACACCAGAGGAATGTCCTGACTTCGTTATGGAGCACAGCGACCATGGAGGAGCCGACCGGGTGATAGAGGTGGCTGGAGGCAAGGACACGTTCCAATTGGCATGGCAATGTGCCCGACCAAACGCCATAGTAACGATTGTAGCCCTCTATGACGAGCCACAGAAACTGCCACTGCCTCAGATGTACGGCAAGAACCTCACCTTCAAGACAGGCGGTGTGGACGGCTGTGACTGCAAAGAGATTCTTCAGCTCATTAAGGAAGGCAAGATAGATACCACCCCGCTCATTACGCACCGTTATCCGCTTGCAAGGATAGCTGAAGCCTACGAACTCTTTGAGCAGAAGCGGGATGGAGTCATAAAAGTAGCCATAACTCAGTAAACAGATGATGTGGAAGAACAAACATAGCATACTCTTTGTACTTCTCACCTTTTTCCTGGACTACATCCAGGCTACAGAGGCGAAAAGTCAATCTCCGTATTTTTCATATGGGGCAAGTATTATGAATGGGGATTTATGTTGCGGTCATCAGGAGGATTGTGCTTTTTCCATGCACAGCGTAATGAAATTTCCACAGGCTTTATACGTAGCAGACTACCTAAATAAGAAAGGGTTGACACTGAACGACTCAGTACTTGTCTGCAAGGATAGTCTGGATGCTGAGACATGGTCGCCCATGCTTTCAGTCTTTGAGGGGACACGTTATTTCACGTTTGCAGAGTTAATAGAATGGTCATTGAAACAGAGCGATAATAATGCTTGCGACCTTTTGTTTGCGTCTTGCGGACTGCCGAATGCCGTAGAAAAATATATTCATTCGCTTGGATTCAAAGACATCCATGTGCAACTGACGGAGAAAGAGATGAAAAAGAGTCCACATAGATCCACAGAAAACTCATCGACCCCGAAAGAAATGGTCAGACTCTTGGAGTGGTTCTATCTTCATAGAAATGACAACAAGAATCTCTCCTTTATATGGAATATAATGGCAAATTGCAGTACCGGTCAGCAACGCATAGCCGCAGTCTTGCCAAAAGGCGGCAAATGGATTCACAAGACGGGGTCGGGATTTCCTTCTTTTGACGGAAGACAAGATAGAAACGATGTTGGAATCATTCTTTTGCCAGATGGTTCTCACTTGTTTATTGCCGTTTTCTTACCAAAATCAAAAGAGGAGAATGAGGTGGCAGAGATTGCAGAACACTGTTTGATGCGCATCCAGGCAGATGAATTTCTACGGAACATGCCGTCAGACCTACAACACAAACAGACCATGGCCATTCTCAAAGCTATAGATGGAGATAACAAAGAGTTGATGGCTGTCCGCAATTCTCGGAACACCCAACCCAAGTATTCTGACAATGTAGAAACAAAGATGATTACCCCAACCATGCGTCTTTATGAACCTAAGGGTAGTCAAGACCAATACCTTCCAGTCTTATTGTATCTGCATGGAGGAGGCTGGACTTTTGGCAGCATAAACAGTTGTGGAAGATTCTGTGATGCCATGGCAGCATCAGGCGAGATGAGAGTCATCGCTCTTGACTATCGTTTGGCTCCAGAGCATCCTTATCCTGAAGGTCTGAACGATTGTATCACAGCCGTCAATTACATCATCGATCACGCTACAGAGCTACGTATTGACGCCAACCACATCACCATTGGCGGTGACAGTTCGGGAGGTAACCTTGCTTTGGCCACTGCTTTGTCAGAAACATGCCGAGGCAAAATTGAATCCTTACTTCTGTTCTACCCTGTGACTAAGGCTTTTGACGATGGTTCGGAATCATGGCAACAATATGGCAAAGGCTTTGGTCTGGACGCAGAAATCATGAACGCCTTCAATCGGGCGTACACCATCAATGCCGACAAACGTTGTTCCGCCATTAGCGTAGGCCTGTGTAGTGATGAAGAGTTGAATATGCTTCCAAGAACCTTGCTCATTGCTACAGAAAGAGACATTCTGCGCGACCAAGGAGTGGCTCTTGCTGAAAGGATGCGCGGAAAGATACAACGGATAGAATATAAAGGATCCGTACATCTTTTCATCACAGTTCCCGGGCAGGATACGGCATTTGACAGAGCAGTCAAAGATGCCATTGGATTTATATGTAACAAATAATTGAACGTCGACTACAAAAAGATAACTGCAATGGAATATAAAAATAAAGTAGCAATCGTGACAGGCGGTGCGCATGGCATCGGCAAATGTATCGCTGAGGAGTTTCGCAAGAAAGGGGCTTCGGTGGCGGTCATTGATGTGCGAGAGGGAGACCATTTCGTTGGGGATATATCCAAGAAGGAGGTGCTGGAAGCTTTTGCAGATGAAGTAATCGGGAAGTATGGCAAGGTGGATTTCATCGTCAATAATGCCCTTCCTCTGATGAAGGGGCTGGATGAATGTACGTGGGAGGAGTTTCAGTATGCCTTGACAGTCGGGATTACTGCACCTTTCTATCTTGTCAAGCTGCTTGCTCCGTATCTTGCCGAGGGAGCATCGATAGTTAACATATCATCCTCGCGCGACCGCATGAGTCAGCCGCAGACAGAGAGCTACACAGCTGCCAAGGGAGGTATTGCCGCCCTCACCCATGCCCTTGCCGTCACACTTCGGGGCAAGGCAAGGGTCAACTCCATTTCTCCGGGATGGATAGACACTGATTATAAGGAGTACGATGGCGCAGATGCTGTGCAGCAGCCGGCAGGACGTGTTGGCAACCCGATGGACATCGCCAATATGGTGCTGTTCCTCTGCTCCGACAAGGCAGGATTCATCACAGGCGAGAATATCTGCATCGACGGTGGCATGACCCGGCAGATGATTTACCATGGCGATCATGGTTGGACATTAACCGAGATGCAATAATGAAAATCAAAATATACGAAGACAATGAAGAAGATACTTTTTATCATCGGTTCCTTACGCAAGGAATCGTTCAACAAGAAGCTCGC
>JALFPC010000090.1 GCA_022782305.1 Prevotella sp.
CTTCCTTATCAACAATTTCCGTGTGCTCTTCATGGATATTCCCTCTGCTGAGATGACCAAGTATGCAGCCAATTCGATGCTCGCCACACGCATCTCTTTCATGAACGATATTGCCAACCTATGCGAACTCGTGGGTGCAGATGTCAACATGGTGCGCCAGGGCATAGGCAGCGATACACGCATTGGTCGCAAATTCCTCTATGCTGGATGCGGATATGGCGGCAGTTGCTTCCCCAAGGATGTCAAGGCTCTTATCAAAACAGCCGACAAATGCGGATATAACATGCAGGTGCTCAAGGCCGTGGAGGCAGTAAACGAAAAGCAGAAAGCTGTGCTCTACCATAAGTTGACAAAGTCGCTCGGAACAGACCTAAAAGGCAAGACCATAGCATTGTGGGGGTTGTCATTCAAACCCGAAACCGACGATATGCGCGAGAGCACCGCACTGGTAATGATAGACCTGCTGCTCAAGGCTGGCTGCACAGTGAGAGCTTTCGACCCTATTGCCATGGACGAATGCAAGCGTAGAATTGGCGACACCATAACATACTGCAACGACAAATATGATGCTGTGCTCAATGCCGACGCACTGCTTCTGCTCACAGAATGGAAAGAGTTTAGGCTGCCCACATGGGCTGTGGTAAAGAAAGCCATGAAGAATCCGCTGGTCATCGATGGCAGAAACATCTTTGATGCCGAAGAGATGGCCGACAATGGATTTGAATACCATTGCATAGGCAAATAACAATTGGGAAATGATGAAATTAAATACGAGATGGATATTGCTGCTTGTCATAGCCACAATCATCGGTTGCGGCCATGACAAGCCTTCTGCCTCAATGCGGCAGGAAGACAAGGCTGCAAAGAAACTGCTGCAGGGTGTATGGCTGGACGCAGAGACAGAAGAGGTCTCACTCAAAGTAGAGGGCGACACCATCTTCTATCCCGACAGTACCAGCATGCCCGCCTATTTCAAGATTGTGGCCGACACCATGATTCTCGGCATTTCTTCTTCGACCTATCCAATAGTCAAACAGTCGGAGCATATCTTCTGGTTTAAGAATCAGAATGGCGATGTGGTAAAACTCGTAAAAAGCCAAAACCCCACCGACACGATAGCCTTTGAGCATGACGTGCCGCAGGTGATGACCCTCAACAAGGTGCTCAAAAAAGATACAGTGGTGTTTGTAGCCAACGAGAGGTATCATTGCTATATAGCCATTAATCCTACTCGCTATAAGGTGCGCATTCCCAAATACAACGACGATGGAGTGGAGGTAGACAATATCTATTATGACAACATCATCCACCTTAGCATCTTCAAGGGAACCCAGAAATTGTTTGCGCGCAGCATATACAAGGCGATGTATAAGTCGCTGGTGCCCGAGCGCTTTCTTTCAAGGGCCATACTCAGCAATATGGACTTCAGTAATACCGATGGTGGCCATTTTCATTTCAACACCACCATCTGCATACCCGATGGTGCCAGTTGCTTCCTTCTCGACACAGATGTGTCATTGGATGGAGAGGTTAAGATTAAACTGATAGAATAGCCCCTATGAGTTTTCTAGCCAGTCATCAATGAGTCGGCGTGCTATAGATAGTTTCTCTGGAATCTCGGGCAGATGGTTGCGCTCAAACCATGCGCCGGCAGCCAGTTCCTCCTCTTGCAGTCTTATTTCGCCGTCCACATAGTCGGCATGAAAACCAACCATTAGTCCGCACGGGTATGGCCATGGTTGGCTGCCGAAATATCTAAGGTTGTCGATTCTGATGCCTGTTTCTTCCATTACCTCACGATGTACTGCCTCCTCGAGGCTTTCGCCTGTTTCCACAAAGCCAGCCACAAGACCAAAGAACGAACCACGAAAATTTCTGGCATGCACCAGTAGCACCTCGTTGCCGCGATGCACCAGCACTATCACTGCCGTGGCCAGTAGAGGCCATATCTCCTTGCCGCATTTAGGGCATCGTTTGCTAATCGTTGTGTGCATCTCCAACCCAGTGCCGCAAACGCAGCATAATTTGTTGCTGCGGTGCCAATAAAGCAGTTCCTCGCATTTCCCTGCGGTGCGATAGAGTAATGTAGAAAGTTTATAATAACTTTGTCTTAATCCGCACCATTCATATCTTCCGTTATCCTCTTTTTTTGTTTGCGCATAGCATGCAACAACCCCAGAACCGTCGAGAGCAGTTACTGTGAGCATATCCTTCTCATCGCATCCCTCCACGGGTACGTCTTTGCCGTAGGGTATGGTATATCCACCATCGGTGCATTTCTCCAGCAGGATATCTCTATCATTGAACACAAAGAAATATCTATCCATATCGTATCAGATCATTATATAGTAAGAAATATGTTTTGCACTGCAAAATTAATCATATTATTCAAGAGTACAAAATTATTCGTGTGATTTGTTATCATTCTATCTGGCCAAACAGGCAGGGGTAAACATCAACGAGGTAAGACTCAAAAGAGCAGAAGAAAGAACAAGCAGAAAGAAGAAAACAAAGAGAGAAAAATGCAAAATGCAAAAATGCACTGGCATAACTTTCTTACACGTATGGGCGCGTACATTATTATATAAGGGATAACACCCCCAATGGTGATACTAATACTGATAATACCAATATTGACTACGACGAGGCATTTGAAAACATGCATGACTATGGCCAGTAATCAGTATCTATCAGCCCGAACTCTATAAAACCGCTGCCTCTACTCCTTACTTCATTTCTTACCCATGTGCCATTTTTTAGCGGTACTTAGGTAAGATGCCAAAGTGCTGAAAATCAAGCGTCGAAGTCCCTGATTTAGGGAGTCATGTTCGCCTTGAACATCTACCGAAATTGTGTATATGTCCTTATAAAAATAAATAATGTGGCAAAAAAGTGCTTCAAACTTGTATTTTCTTATCATTTGCAGAAAATCACTCCGAAATCATAAAATCTTTCGTATAACGAAATTTATTTCAATTTATTTTGTTATATTTGCACCATAAATATTACGATAATGGAAGTAAAGAAGTTGAATCGGTTAAAGGTCGTTATGGCAGAGAAGGATATGTCAAATATATGGTTGTCTGAAAAGTTAGGAGTCAGTCAGGCGACTGTCTCTAAATGGATGACGAACTCCTCTCAGCCAAATATCGAAATGCTCATCAAAATCTCAAAGGTTCTAAACTTTGAGGTTTCATAACTGCTTCGTACAGACGAGGTGTAAGCCAAGTATGGTACTAAACTTATCGCCAATCTTGCACGACAACTTACGTTTGAGTTTGGTTTGGGATTTGGACAGCAAACACGTTTGCAGATTCTTACGATAAAACATCAAATACTTATGACAAAGAAACAAGAGATAAAGATATTTGAAGAAAAGAGGGTACGCACAGTGTGGGACTCCGAGACTGAACAGTGGTACTTCTGCGTTGTGGATGTAGTAGAGGTTCTTACCGATAGTAAGAATCCGACGGACTATATAAAAAAGATGAAGAAACGTGATCCATCCCTTGCTGAA
>JALFPC010000091.1 GCA_022782305.1 Prevotella sp.
CTATATCTTTGAACTCAAGCTTAACTCCACGGCAGACATAGCATTGAAGCAGATAGAAGATAAGGGTTATGCCCTGCCATACGCTGCCGACCCACGCAAGATATTCAAGGTAGGCATCAGTTTCTCTTCTGCCACGGGCACAGTAAACGACTTTAAGTGGGTATAGTATTTCCTTGCCCTTGATGTCAGAGATTTTATCAGTATGCAGAATTCATGAAGCAAATCAACCAGATATTACCCACAAAAAAAAGAGAGCGTCACCTCCGCTGAGGGCGCTCTCTTTCAAGTCTAAATATAAAAGCGAATATCTGTTGTGTATATAAGGATTCTATCTTGGTATGTAGGCTATTACTTTGTGAATACCTTTGTTACTGTGCCATCGGCATTGCGGATGATGCGCAGACCACGTCCAGACGCATTGATGCTTCCACCTGATACATTTATGCGACGACCAGACATGTCATAAACGGCAGGTGTTGTGTTGGCGGCACCATTGATGGTGTGGTTGATGCCAGTGGCAGGAGCCTTCACGTTGACATCATCGATGCAGAAATAGGCAGGAGTGTTGAGTCCATAGATACCGCTGTCTGAACCCTCAAGGGCAAAGGAGATGGAAGTCACTGTGCCCAGAGCAGAGAGGTCCACCCACTGCCATGTGTTGATGGCATAGTGCTTGGCAGGGTCGCTGTCGCGATAGTCTGCAAGATAATACTCCACGGTAGTGGTGTCGCCCGATGCGGTATTGCCTGTGAAGATTACCTTGAGCCAGTCGCCCTGCTCAAACTTGTGAGCATAGGCATCTCCATTGAGTATGGTGTTCATGGTGTAGGCACTATTGATGATATACAAGCCGCTCACCTCCGTACCCTCAGGAGCCGCTGGAATGCCGATAGTGCCTTTGCTGAAGGCCACGGCGTATGTGCTGCTGTTGTGGCCGCCGCCCACCACATTGTTGTATTGGTCGGCAAAGCCATCAAACTTGGTGGCTGTAGAATTGCTGAATGCAAATCCCTCCCAGCTATACCATGAGAGGCTGTAGGTGTTGCTGAACGAGAAGGCACCGCTGAGGAACATACCATTCATTTGGTTGTCGCCATAAATGCCAATGCCAGGTTCTCCCTTATAGTCGGGGCCTGCCCATGAAGACTCGCTCTCGAGCCATAAATTCTCGAATGTAGCAGCTGCAGTCTGCCCAGTCACTATTACTCTGCAGGTGTCGATGTCTGTATTGCCGTCGGCATCGGTAACAGTGGCGTAATAATCACCACATTCGGTGGGAGTCACCTCAAAGGTGGTCATGTCAACATTTTCGAGGTTGGTGGTGCCCAAGATGTTATGGCGACTATCTGTCCATGCTATGGTGAACGGAGCAGTGCCTTCTGTGACATAAGCCGTGAGGGTGGCCTTTGACCCCAATGAAACGGTAACTGTAGATTCGGCTGTGATATCAATGGCAGCCGATGCTGCTGAGGGGCATAACACTGCAGATGCAGCAATCACAATCCCCAACGAGTAGAGTTTGTTCATAATACTTATATGTTTGATTTATAAATAGTTGTCTGACAGTCCATCCTCGGGACACACAGATTAATGACTGCAAACGGCAGGTCTTCTGACTTTGTCGTCTGGTGGCAAACACCTTCCCGGATATTACTCCAGTGGCATATCGTTTGCCCCGATAAAGACGGCTTACAGCAGCGGGACTGTTCGGGATTTCCACCCGATTCCCTTTTAATCACCAACGTATTGGTAAACCGTTGCAGGCGCAAAGGTAATAAAAATAATTAAAACAAGCACAAGAACTGGAGATTTTTTTGTAATTTTGCACCCAGATAGTTCCATACTGATATAAATATCTCTTGTGGACAGGAAACATACATAATTATATAATAATTTTCTAACATCGTTATGGCAAAAAAAGCTTTACTCATGATTCTCGATGGATGGGGAATCGGCAAACACGGAGTTGGCGACGTTATCTTCAATACTCCCACTCCTTATCTCGACTATCTTAACGCAGTTAGTGCACACTCACAACTCGATGCTTCAGGTGAAGATGTGGGACTACCCGACGGACAAATGGGCAACTCAGAGGTGGGACATCTCAATATCGGTGCAGGTCGAATAGTATACCAAGACCTGGTGAAGATCAACCGTGCATGCAAGGACGGATCTATCCTCGAAAACCCTGAAATCAAGAATGCTTATGGCTATGCCAAGGCCAACGGCAAGAAACTCCATCTCATGGGACTGACCTCTGATGGCGGTGTGCATTCTTCTCTCGACCATCTGTTCAAACTGGTGGAGATAGGCAAGAAGTATGGACTCGACAAGGTGTTTGTGCATTGCTTCATGGACGGTCGCGACACCGACCCCAAGAGCGGCGCAGGCTTCATCAAGCAACTCACCGATGTATGCCAGGCCAATGGTGCCGCCATTGCCAGCATAGTAGGACGTTTCTATGCCATGGACCGCGACAAGCGCTGGAACAGAGTGAAAGAGGCTTACGACCTGCTCGTTGAGGGCAAGGGCAAGCAGGCAGACGATATGGTGAAAGCCATGGAGGAGAGCTATGCTGAGGGAGTAACCGACGAGTTTGTGAAACCTATACATAACGCTACCGTAGATGGCACTATTAGCGAGGGCGACGTGGTGATATTCATCAATTTCCGCAATGACCGCGCAAAGGAACTCACACAGGTGCTCACACAGCAGGACATGCCAGAAGAGGGCATGCACACTATCAGTAACCTGCAGTATTACTGCATGACTCCCTACGACGCTTCTTTCCAGGGCGTTCATATCCTCTTCCCAAAAGAGAATGTGACCAATACACTCGGAGAGTATCTCAGCGCACAGGGCAAGAAACAGTTACACACAGCCGAAACAGAGAAATATGCACATGTAACCTTCTTCTTCAATGGTGGTCGCGAGGCTCCTTATGAGGGTGAAGATCGCATACTGGTGCCATCGCCCAAAGTGGCCACCTATGACCTCAAGCCCGAGATGAGTGCCTATGAGGTGAAAGACAAACTGGTGGGTGCCATCAATACCCAGGAGTATGACTTTATCGTGGTAAACTTCGCAAATGGCGACATGGTGGGACATACTGGAGTGAAGAATGCCATTGCCAAGGCCGTGGTGGCTGTAGACAAATGCGTGAGTGAGGTTATCGAGGCTGCTAAGGCCAACGACTATGAGGCTATCATCATTGCCGACCACGGAAATGCCGACAATGCCATCAATGAAGACGGAAGTCCAAACACTGCACACTCACTCAATCCCGTACCGTTCATATACGTAACCGACAACAACAGCGCAACAGTCAAAAACGGACGTTTGGCCGATGTCGCTCCTTCTATCCTCCATATCATGGGACTGGAGAAACCTGCCGACATGACCGGCGAAAACCTTATCGTTGACTGATGAACGTAAAAATCGAAGAGTCGTGGAAACAGCATGTGGGAGAAGAGTTTGACAAACTCTATTTCCTCGACCTCACAAACTTTGTGAGAGACGAATACCTCCACCACACATGCTACCCTCCAGGCAACCAGATATTCGAGGCCTTCAATCTCTGTCCCTTCGACAAGGTGAAGGCAGTGATTATCGGACAGGACCCCTATCATGAACCGGGGCAAGCACATGGCTTGTGCTTCTCGGTTAATGATGGGGTGCCTTTCCCCCCATCGCTTGTAAACATATTCAAGGAGATAAATATGGATCTCGGCACCCCCATGCCCACATCGGGCAACCTCGTCAGATGGGCACGCCAGGGAGTATTGCTGCTCAATGCCACCCTCACCGTGAGGGCTCATCAGGCTGCCAGCCATCAGCGCCGCGGATGGGAGACATTCACAGATGCTGCCATAGAAGCACTGTCGAGAGACCGCAACAATCTCGTCTTTATCCTATGGGGAGGTTATGCCCGCAGCAAGGCGAGGCTCATAGACCATACACGCCACCTCGTGCTCGAGTCGGTACACCCATCACCCTTGTCTGCCAATAGGGGAGGGTGGTTTGGCAATCACCATTTCTCGCGTGCCAATGCTTACCTCGTTGAGCATGGGCAGGAGGCCATAGTGTGGTAACACCCAATTATTTGCCATTTGGCTGCCATGCGGCAATAAAACATTGATAACAGTATGATTTTTGAAATTGATAATGTGCTCCTGTCGTCAGACATCATCACAGAGATGTTCTGTTGCGATCTTGACAAATGCCATGGTATATGCTGCATTGAGGGAGATGCTGGCGCACCCGTCACCATGGATGAGGTGGCGGCAATAGAAGAGAGTATGGATGCTGTGTGGGAGCAGTTGAGCGCCACCGCACAGTCGGTCATCGACCGCCAGGGTGTGGCATACGTGGATGAAGAGGGCGACATGGTTACCAGCATAGTGGGTGGCAAAGACTGCGTGTTTACCTGCACCCAGCAAGGATGCTGCCTCTGCGCCCTTGAACGGGCCTACCGTGATGGCAAAACAGGATTCTGCAAACCAGTGAGTTGCGCCCTCTATCCCATAAGAGAGAAAAGGTTGCGCACGGGGCAGGTGGCATTGAGTTATCACCGTTGGAACGTGTGCCGCGATGCCGTGGTAAAAGGCAGGCAACTGCAATTACCCGTATACAAATTTCTGAAGGAACCGCTCATACGGCGCTTCGGACCGGAGTGGTATGAGCAACTGGAGATATTGGCCGACGAGGTGGCAAAAACTAACTTCTCCTAAACTCTGACGGCGACATGCCCACATGCTCCTTGAAATACTTGCCCATAAAGGATTGGTTGGGGAAGTTGAGTTCCTTGGCTATCTCCTTGATACTCTTGGAACTGTTTTTGAGCATTGTGCGCATCTCAAGGGTTACATAACTGTCTATCCATTCGTTGGGAGTGCGTTTGCTTATCAACTTGATGGTTTCAGACAGATGCTTGGGAGATATGCACAACTGGTCAGCATACCATGCCACCCTGCGCTCGGTGCGGAAATGTGTTTCTACTAAATGTAGAAATCGTGTGAAGAGACTCGCACCACTTTTATTTCCCTCTTCCAGTCCGCTGCTGAATCTCATTATTACATTGCTCAGGTCATAGAGCATGGCCAGCATGAGGGTGCCCACCAACTCCTTACGGTAATGATTGCTGATGTCGGCGGCCTTTGTCTTGAGCAGGTAGAAATAACTACTGAAGGTCTCGCACTCCCTGTCTGTGAGCCTCACCACGGGATGATTGCGCGAGAAGAGTAGCAGCGTAGACAGGTGGCTCACATTCTGAATAATATCATAAAAGAAATTCACCGACACCATCATGCATAGTCCATCTAAATTGTCGGAGAAATGAATATCGTCAATGATGTGCCTGTCTGTGATGATGATGATATCGTTGGCTGAGGCGTGACGTGGCTCGGTGTCTACTGTATAGTCAATCTCGCCCTTGGTGCATAGAGCCACAAGTATGAATGTCATCCTCCTGGGCTGCAGCGCCATGAGAGAATGGGTCAGATTGTCTGCAAAGAGCACGTCATTGTCCACAAAGTCTGAATTGGCAAAGTCTCGCTTTGCCCTCTGGAAATTTGAGTCTGCGATATTTTGTTTCATACTGCAAAGATATATCATTATTTTCTAAGTATCATACTATTTGTTACTTTTTGACCATTTATTCTTTCTTTTTAATAATTGTTTTGTAATTATTATGACTAACTTTGCACACGATAATGCTAACTATACAAAAATGAGATATCTCACCATAATCTTTACACTTATCTCCCTTGCTGCCTGTGATGGGGTTTTTCATTATCATCCTTACGATGTGAGGTTTGATGGACCATACGATATCAACAAGCGCAACATGCAGAAAATAGAACAGCAATGCCTCAACAAGGATACCCTTGTGTTTGCATTCGTGAGCGACTCCCATAACTGGTTGTCGAGCACCGAAGACATGGTTAAGGATGTAAATTCGAGGTCGGAGATAGACTTCGTCATTCATGGCGGCGACCTTACAGACTGCGGCACCACAAGAGAGTTTGAGTGGACACGCTCCATCCTGCAGAAACTGCGCAAACCCTATGTGGCACTAATTGGCAATCATGACTTCCTCGGCACTGGCGAAGAGGTGTTTCTGCAAATGTTTGGTCCTCTTGACTTCAGTTTCATTGCAGCCAGAATAAAGTTCGTATGCCTCAATACCAATGCCACTGAGTATAACTATCTCGCCGCCGTGCCCAACTTCGATTTCATGGAAGAGCAGTTTCATAGCGATTCGCTACTCTTCGACCGTACCATAGTTTGTATGCATGCACGACCATATAGCGAGCAGTTTAATAATAATGTGGCCAAGTCATTCGAACTGTATATGCATTTCTTTCCCGGACTTATCTTCTGCCTTAATGGTCACGACCACTGCTTTCAGGCCGACGAGATATACAATGAC
>JALFPC010000093.1 GCA_022782305.1 Prevotella sp.
GTCATTGTATACTTATATCCCTTGCGATAGAGATAAACAAAATTATAAGGGTTTATCATTTGCAACTGCTCTTCGTTGGGATTGCTTACGTTTACCTCCTGATTGTCTTTCACGTATGTCCACTGTGTCTTGCCGTCGAACCATGTGGTGGTGATGGGAGATGTGATATAGAATTTTCGTCCCTTCACCGATATTGAACCATTGAGATTGCGACCGTCAATATTTAGAGAATAGTTGGCTGTCACGCCCCCTTTACTGTTGAGCATGTTGGCTGTTTTGTCCAATACAGACTTTGCAGACTCTGCCGATACCGATAAGGCTATCATGGTGGCAACCATCATGATAACCATTTTTTTGATGTTTCCTGATATCTTCATGTGTTATATTGATAAAAAAGTGTGTTATACTGAAAAAATCATCTTCTGTTGTGCAGTTGAGCCAAGAGGTTGTCGAGGCTCACCTCGTCTTGTATGAGCACCTCGCGTGGTTTTCCACCAGATGCGGCGCCCACGATTCCCACTTTCTCCATTTGGTCCATGAGTCTTCCTGCTCGGTTGTAACCTATTGAGAACTTGCGCTGGATGAGACTGGTGCTACCCGACTGGTTGAGTACTATATGCCGTGCAGCCTCGTCGAAGAGCGGGTCTAGATGCTGGATATCTACATCTGCACCACCTCCTATGCCATCTCCCATGTCGGTATCTGGTTCTGGTAGTTCGAAAGGAGTGCTGTAGCCCTGCTGTTTTGCTATATATGCATTTATTTGTTCCACCTCGGGAGTATCCACGAATGCGCATTGCACGCGTACTGGTTCTGCTCCATTGAGGAAGAGCATGTCTCCACGTCCGATTAACTGGTTTGCCCCTGGTCGGTCAAGGATGGTCTTTGAGTCTATCATTGCACTCACCTTGAAAGCTATACGTCCAGGGAAGTTAGCCTTGATATTACCAGTAATGATGGTAGTTGTGGGTCGCTGTGTTGCTATCACCATGTGTATGCCCACAGCTCGTGCCAGTTGTGCTATTCGTGCAATAGGCAACTCAATCTCTTTGCCAGCAGTCATGATAAGGTCTCCAAACTCGTCTATCACCACCACGATATACGGCATAAAGCGGTGCCCCTTGTTTGGGTTAAGTTGTCGTCCAATAAACTTTGCGTTATATTCCTTGATATTTCTGGCTCCAGCCGATTTGAGCAGGTCGTATCGTGTATCCATCTCTTTGCAGAGACTATTGAGTGTGCGCACCACCTTGGTCACATCGGTAATGATAGGTTCTGAATCCTCGTCTGGCACCTTAGCCAGAAAATGGTTTGCTATTGGTGCATAGATACTGAATTCCACTTTCTTTGGGTCGATGAGCACAATCTTGAGTTCTGCAGGATGCTTCTTGTAGAGTAGAGATGTGAGTATAGCATTGAGTCCCACGGATTTTCCTTGTCCAGTGGCACCTGCTACCAGGAGATGTGGAATCTTGGCCAGATCAAACATAAATACCTCGTTGGTGATGGTTTTGCCCACGGCACAAGGCAGTTCCATCTTAGACTCCTGGAACTTGCGAGAGTTGAGTATACTCTCCATTGATACTATGTTTGGTTTTGCGTTTGGCACCTCGATACCTATTGTTCCTTTTCCAGGAATAGGTGCGATGATACGTATGCCGAGTGCCGATAGGCTGAGGGCAATGTCATCCTCAAGATTTCTGATCTTGGATATTCTAACGCCCTGTGCAGGAGTAATTTCATAGAGAGTGATGGTGGGTCCCACTGTGGCTTTTATGCTACTTATCTCCACTCCGAAATTGCGTAGCACCTCTACGATTCTGTTTTTGTTTTTGTTTTGCTCCACCATATCGATATATGGTTTGCCGTCGTTTTCATATTTCTTGAGCAGGTCGAGAGTAGGATAGTGGTAGTTCTCCAAATCTCGTTTGGGGTCATAAGGCGCCATTGTGTCCTCCTGTTCTGCTATAGTGCCGCTGTTGGCTTTGTCCTCTTCTCGTCCTTCTTCTATATCGAGTTCTACATCGTCTCCTTTGGCATGATCATTGATATCGTATCCACTGCCATTATCTCCACCGTTCTTTCCGACATTTCCACCGATAATCTCATCATCAATGTTATTTCCGTTAGAGTTGTTCTGTCCATCCATAGGTGTTGTGTTGTCAATGATATTTGCCCCCTCTTCAGTAAACTCCACCACCTGTGAGGATGGGTCATCAAACACATCAGGATCTTCAATCCCCAATTCTTCTTCCACATTTGCAGGTTCATCTGCAGGGTTATGGTTGCTAACGGTGAATTTAACTCTATCAGTAAAGAATTTCACAGGGTTGAGCACCTTCCTCACCACGATAATTGTTTCGGCGCTGACATATGTGAGAAAGCATATCGCAGTGATGATGAGAATGGCAGACAGACCAGGCATTCCGATCAGTCCCTCTACATAATTACAAATAAAGAGTCCATGCTCTCCGCCTGGGTTAAACCAACTGCTTGCAAATAGCGGACTTACAAACTTAGCCATGAAAACCGACGACCATATCATGATTATCATGGTGCCGAAAAACCATTTGATGATGTTTATTTTCTTGACCTGCATCATACGTATGCCCAGCAGTAGTAGCATGAAAGGCAATGCAAAAGATGCTATGCCAAATCCCTTGCGTATGAAGAAGTCAGAAGAGAAGGCTCCCCATGACCCGCATTTGTTGGCAAAGTCGTGTGCTTTGTCAACCACCTCTCCGGGTTTTATATTGTCTATATAACTTTGGTCGATGCTGCCAGTGGTAAAATAGGATATAAAAGCAATGGTGAAATACACAGCCAAAGCCATCAAGATCAATCCTATGCCGAATGCAAGTTTCTCATTTCCATATACATTGCCAAGTGCTGTCGATATCTTCTGTATTTTGGATACCTCAGCCTTTTTCTTCTTTGTCATATCTTGTAATTATGTGTTTTCTTTGTTTATTTCTTTTTTATTCTGCAAAAGTAACGGAAAAAATCCACAAAATAGAATAAATGACGAGTTTTTTTTGTAATTTTGCAACTTGAAATTTCAAACGTGATGAATAAAGTCATTTTTAACAAATATAACAAGTCGCTCATTGGCACTCTACCTCGTGTGTCTTTTCCTGGCAAAGTGGTTGTAATCCTCAATGCTCACCAGGCCGACCAGGCAGTGGAAATGCTGCTGTGTCAACCAGTTGTGGGTATAGACACCGAAACTCGGCCATCATTCAAAAAAGGCGTCAATCATAAAGTGTCACTGCTTCAGGTGTCCACTCCCGACGTATGCTTCCTGTTTCGCCTAAATCTCACGGGACTCACACCGTCGATCATACGTTTTCTTGAAGACAAGACGGTGTTAAAGGTGGGTCTTTCGCTGCACGATGATTTGCTCATGCTGCATAAGATAGGCATCTTCACCCCAGGTCTTTTCGTAGACCTTCAGGATATGGTGAAGCATTTGGGAATAGAGGATATGAGTCTGCAAAAGATATATGCCAACCTCTTTGGGCAGAGGATAAGCAAGACCCAGCAGTTGAGCAACTGGGAGGCCGACATACTGAACGACAAGCAGAAGCAATATGCTGCCACCGATGCGTGGACATGCCTAAATATTTACAATGAAATAAATCGACTCAAATCTTCGGGCAATTATAGCCTGATGAAGGTAGAAGAAAATACTAACCCACAACCAACAATTCATGAAGAATAAGCATGTATATCTCAAATCTGGAAAAGAGGAGAGCCTCAGACGTTTCCATCCATGGGTCTTTTCGGGTGCCATCCATCATGCCGATCCAGGTATCAACGAGGGCGACATAGTCAGGGTAGTGAGTGCCGATGGTACATTCATTGCCGTAGGCCATTATCAGATAGGCTCCATTGCCGTCAGGGTGCTATCGTTTAAAGATATTGAGATAGATGGTCAATTCTGGCGTAGCAGGATTAGTTCGGCCCTCAAGGTAAGAAGTCTGTTAGGCGTCACCTCTTCGGAGAATAATAACACCTATCGATTGGTGCATGGCGAGGGTGACCATTTGCCAGGACTGGTGATAGATATCTATGGCGATACCGCAGTGATGCAAGCCCACAGCGTAGGCATGCACATGGAGCGCATACACATAGCCGAGGCACTGGTTGAGGTGATGGGCAATGCTGTGACAAATGTATATTACAAGAGCGAGACCACGTTGCCCTACAAGGCCGAACTCGGACAGGAAGACGGTTTCCTCATAGGCGGAAGTAGCAATGATGTGGCCAAGGAAAACGGACTACTTTTCCATGTAGACTGGCTAAAGGGGCAGAAAACCGGTTTCTTTGTAGATCAGCGCGACAATCGTTCGCTGCTCGAGAAATACTCTTCTGGACGCACCGTGCTTAACATGTTTTGCTATACGGGAGGATTCTCATTCTATGCCATGCGTGGTGGTGCCAAGGCCGTACACTCGGTAGACAGTTCTGCCAAGGCTATTGAATTAACAAAAAAGAATGTGGAACTCAATTTCCCTGGCGACCCACGCCATGAGGCCTTCTGTGAAGACGCTTTCGAATTTTTGAATAGAGTTGGCGACCGCTATGACCTTATTATTCTCGACCCACCGGCCTTTGCCAAGCACCGAGCAGCCCTGCATAACGCACTCAAGGGATATACGCGTCTGAATCTCAAGGCATTCGAGAAAATCAAGGAGGGTGGCATTCTCTTCACCTTCTCATGCAGTCAGGTGGTCACCAAGGATAACTTCCGCAATGCCGTGTTTACAGCAGCAGCCATGGCAGGACGTAAGGTGCGCATACTGCATCAGTTACACCAGCCAGCCGACCATCCCATCAACATCTTTCATCCAGAAGGGGAATACCTCAAGGGACTGGTGCTCTATGTGGAATAAATTTGTGATAATTCATCAAGATTATTATTTCAGATAGCCATGCTTGCCACGGTCAAGAAATATATAGCCGATCATAATCTGCTCAGAGCCTGTGATTTGCATCTTGTGGCGCTGAGTGGTGGTGCCGACTCTGTGGCCCTGCTCCTTGCAATGCGTCAGTTGGGCTATAGGGTTGAAGCCGTTCACTGCAATTTCCATTTACGCGGAGATGAGTCAGACCGTGACATGCATTTTGCCGAAGAACTCTGCAATCAACTGGACGTGAGGTTGCATATCGCTCATTTCGACACACGAGAATATGCTGCGCTGCACAGGCAGAGCATCGAATTGGCAGCACGTAATCTTCGCTATGCCTATTTTGAAAACCTCAGACGCGACATAGCCGCCGCTGATATCCTTGTGGCTCACCACCGTGATGATAATGTGGAAACCTTGCTCATGAATCTTGTTCGCGGCACAGGAATGCGCGGCTTGGCTGCCATTCGTCCTGTCAATAAGTTCATTCGTCGCCCCCTGCTATGTGTGTCAAGGCAGGACATAGAGAGTTATCTTGCCCAGGCCAACCAAGCGTATGTTATCGACAGCACCAATTTAGAAGATGACGCCACGCGCAACCTCTTTCGTCATCATGTGGTGCCGATGCTCGAGCAGATTAATCCACAAGCATCGCGCAATATCTCACAAACCGCTGCATATATGGCAGACGTCTGCCAATTCATTGACCATGCCCTGCCTGCTTATATAGACAAGTTGACACAAAGGGATAAGCAAACAGATACCCTCACGATAAGCATACCTCAACTTCTTTCAATGCCTTCGCCCCATTTCCTTCTCTATGAGATATTAAAGGAATATGGTTATTCTTCAGACCAAACATCTGATATTTTCCGCATCATATCAGATATAACCGTGGCAACAGAAAAGGCTAATACAAACGTAGGGTGTCGCCGTTTCCTCTCGCAGTCTCATTGTGCCTATATAGTTAAGGATGCAGTTGTGATAAGAATCAAATCCGACCAGCCTACAGAGCATCTCATTCCCGAGCCAGGACTATACTCATTTGACAATTATAGACTGCGGATTAATAAATCTTCGTATACTGCTGGACAGGAGATAGATAAGGATAAGCGTGTGGCCACTTTTGATGGTTCGCTGATACAATTTCCATTGACCGTCAGACCATGGCATCAAGGCGACCGTTTCATACCCTTTGGTATGCGAGGCTGCAAGTTGGTGAGCGACTATCTCACTGATGCCAAGATACCCGTATGGGAGCGCGAGCAGCAGACCGTGGTAACCGATGCCACAGGCAAGATAATTTGGCTTACTGCCCTTCGCTCTGCAAACTGCTACCGAGTGACAGTAGACACACATACCATCATAACATTGACAATAGAATAAACCACACACATCAATTTGACTATTATGCCACAGGAACAATCAAATATAAAAGAACGGCAAAAAACCATCTATAAGGAACCACGCCGATATAAGGTGATCATACATAATGATGATTTCACCACCATGGATTTCGTGGTGAAAGTGCTGCGCGATATCTTCTTCATGAACGAACAAGATGCCGAAACCCTCATGATGCAAGTTCATAACACAGGACAGGCCGTGGTGGGCATCTATTCATACGATATAGCACAAACAAAATCACAGAAAGCCATCAAAATGGCACGCGAAAACGGTTTTCCGCTCCGTCTGTCAGTAAAACCCGAAGATGAATAAACTATGGATTTACCCAAACCAAGCCCCAGAGTAGCAGACTCAATAAGTAAGTCATTTGAATATTGTCGAAAATACAGGCATCAGTACTTAATGCCCGAACACCTGTTGGCCGCTTTTTTGCACGACGATAATTTCAGTTCAGCCATTGACGCATACTATGATTTCTTCAGATTCTCCGACCGTGTGGAGGAGTATGTGGAGACAATAGAGTCTGTGCCCGAAGATATCAATTACGAACCCGAAATGTCATATCAGTTGAGCGAACTGTACAATAATGCGATGAAAAGTGTGATATTAAGCGATGCCAAATGCTTAGATACACCACATCTGGCACAAGCAATGATCAACCTCAACGATTCGTGGGCCGCATACATACTCAAGGATTGCCTCGGCGACAAAGAGGTTGAATTTATGAAAACTCTGATAGACTTATGCGAGGATCCCATATATTATGTGCCAGATGACGATGATGATGAAATTGCAGACATCGAACTCGATAATTTATATACAAGAAACAGTATTGATACAGAAAACGACGATGCTGATGATGATACCCTTGAAGACCCACTGGGCGCATCTGAGCCGGAGAAAACAAACTCAACTCAATGGAAAAAACTGGTGACCGACATGAATGACCAGTGCTATCACCATAACCATTTGGTGGGCAGAGAGCGCGAGATGGAGCGCACCATACGAGTGCTCTGCCGCCGCGACAAGAATAACCCCCTGCATATAGGCGAACCAGGTGTGGGCAAGACTGCACTTGTGTGGGGACTGGCACAACTCATTGAGAAAGACCAGGTACCATCACGCCTCAAGGGTAGCCATATATACCAACTCGACTTAGGCACCCTGCTGGCTGGCACACAATACCGTGGTGATTTTGAAAACCGCATCAAGATGATAATGAGTGGTATAGAGAAGGAGAGTACAAACAATATTGTGTATATAGACGAGATTCATACCTTAGTGGGAACGGGTGCAACGGGCGATAGTGCCATGGATGCCTCCAATCTCTTCAAACCATATCTCGAGTCGGGCAACATACGTTTTATCGGTTCCACCACCTACGAGGAGTACAATCGCTACCTCTCGCGCTCCAAGGGTATGATTAGGCGATTCCAGCAGATAGACATTGCTGAACCCACTATTGATGAAGCCAAGGAGATATTACGCCAACTAAAACCAAGTTATGAATATTTCCATGGTGTGGAGTATGCCGATGATGCCATCGACTTTGCCGTGGAGGCCAGCGCCAAGCATATCACAGACCGACGACTGCCCGACAAGGCCATAGACCTAATAGACGAGGCAGGCGCAGCAGCCGAGATAGCACAACAGAAGCATGAGGTGTGCAAGAAAGACATTGCCGACGTGCTGGCAAAGATATGCAAGGTGGATGCGCTGTCGGAAGCAGCAGAGGATGACTATCAGAAACTCGAAACTCTGGCGCCACGCATGCTCTCACAAATCTACGGGCAAGACGACGCCATACACAAGGTAACAGAAGCCATACAGATGTCGAGGGCCGGACTCCTCGACGATAATAAACCATTGGCATCTCTGCTCTTTGTGGGTCCCACTGGTGTGGGCAAGACCGAGGTGGCCAAAGTGCTGGCACACGAACTTGGCATTGAACTTGTGCGTTTCGACATGAGCGAATATACCGAGAAGCATACCGTGGCCAAACTCATCGGCTCGCCTGCAGGATATGTGGGATATGAAGATGGTGGACTGTTAACCGATGCCATTCGCAAGTCGCCCAACTGCGTGCTTCTCCTCGACGAGATAGAAAAAGCACA
Organism: Prevotella sp.; assembly: GCA_022782305.1. Taxonomy (GTDB): domain Bacteria; phylum Bacteroidota; class Bacteroidia; order Bacteroidales; family Bacteroidaceae; genus Prevotella. Next base: position 8,432 of record JALFPC010000093.1, read on the forward strand.
CCAAGACATATATAATATCATGCTGCAGGTGATGGACTATGCACGACTCACCGACAATAAAGGGCATCATGCCGACTTTCGCAATGTTGTGATCATCATGACATCCAATGCCGGTGCACAGTATGCCTCGCAGGGGCAGGTGGGCTTCAATTCTTCCGTTAGCAGGGGCGAAGCCATGATGCGCCAGGTGAAGAAGACATTCAAACCAGAGTTTATCAACCGACTCTCTGGCACCGTGGTATTCAATGATATGGATAGGCACATGGCCACGCTAATATTACAGAAGAAACTCCGCGAATTAGATGCCAAACTGGCCGTCAAGCATGTGAAATTGCAACTCTCGCCATCGGCATTCGATTATCTGCTCGGTGAGGGATTTACTGCCGAATATGGTGCACGCGAGATGGACCGTGTGATTGCACAGCGACTCAAGCCACTGCTGATGCGAGAGATACTCTTTGGCAGTCTCAAAAACGGTGGCACCATATCAGTGGAACTTAAAGACGGTAGTCTGTCAATACTACATAAGACATAAGAATGTAATATGTACATAATACATAAGAATGTAATAGGTATGGTAAAATATTATTAGGTATGTCGGTATATCAATTAGACGATGATTTATGGTTTCCCGACCCTCATCAGGGCGAGGAAGGCGGACTGATAGCCGTTGGTGGCGACTTGTCTCCCGACAGGTTGCTGCTGGCATATAGCAATGGTTTCTTTCCGTGGTACTCATTCAGACATGAAAGTCAACCCTCTTGGTATTGCCCCATGGATAGATTTGTAATCATTCCCAAAGAGATACACATAAGTCATACTATGAGGCAGATGATGGCGCAAAATAAATATTCGGTCACATTCAATGAGGATTTCGATGCAGTGATACGCGGATGTGCTGAGGTTAATGGACGCTGTCATGATGGTGGGGCATGGCTTGGTCCCGACATGATAGAAGCATATACCAAACTCCACGATATGGGTTATGCTGTGAGTGTGGAAGTGTGGGAATCAATGGATGCTACTGCTGGCAGCACATCAGAATCACCTCGTGGCAAACTGGTAGGTGGCCTCTACGGTGTCTCCTTCAACAATATCTTCTTCGGCGAGAGCATGTTTTCGTTGGTGCCCAGTGCCTCCAAACTTGCGCTCATTCGTTTGGCCCAAGCATTAGACATGATAGGCGGTCCTCTTATCGATTGCCAGTTTGAAACCCCTCATCTCAAAAGCATGGGCGGCAGGTATATGTCGTATGAAACATATATGGAAATAATTAGAAGCCAACAGCAAACAGAGCATAACAAAGAATGATATAATTTGACAATATAAATATAATGTTTGTTACATTAATTCAAGTTTCCCAAATTGAATCAGAGAATAAGCGCAAGCGTTCAAGGCACGCCCCGAAGGGGCAACGAGCACATAGCCCAGGGCATCGCCCTGGGTATGATGAAGCGATGAAGTGCGCCCTGAAGGGGCAAAAGCATTATCGTGCAAGCGTTTATAGAGACGCTTTTGCCCTTT
>JALFPC010000104.1 GCA_022782305.1 Prevotella sp.
CTTTATATAAGATGTAGGGTATAGCATCTCCTGCATGCCTGGACCACCCTTTGGTCCCTCATGAGTGATAACCACGCAGTCGCCGCTGCCCACTTTACCACCGAGTATCCCCTCGCAGGCAGCCTCCTGAGAGTCAAAGACCCGTGCTGGACCTGAGAATTTCCATATACTCTCGTCCACGCCGGCAGTCTTCACCACGCATCCATCCTGAGCAATATTTCCGAAGAGCACGGCCAGTCCTCCGTCTTTGGTATATGCATGCTCGAGATTGCGAATACATCCGTTTTCGCGGTCTGTGTCGAGTGTACCCCACTGTGCGTCCTGGCTTCCCATTTTTGTAGAGAAGTGTCCGCCTGGTGCGCTTTGGTATATGCGGTTGGCCTCAGCATCTACAGTTTCTACTGTTATATCGTATTTGGCCATTTGCTCAGCCAGTGTTTTTCCGTCCACACGTTTCACGCTGCCATCGATGAGTCCACCACGGTTCAGTTCGGACAATATGCCGAGAATACCGCCTGCTCTGTTGCACTCCTGCACACTGTATTTCTGTGTATTTGGGGCCAGTTTGCATAGGCATGGCACCTTGCGGCTCAGTTCATCTATATCCTTCATCTTGAAGTCGGCGCCTGCCTCTTGTGCCACTGCCAGCAGGTGCAGTACGGTATTGGTGCTTCCTCCCATGGCAATATCGAGGGTCATGGCATTGAGGAAGGCCTGTCGTGTGGCAATGCTCTTTGGCAGTACGCTCTCGTCGCCGTCTTCATAGTATGCGAATGCATTTTTCACCACCTGTCTGGCGGCGTCCTTAAACAGTTGTATTCTGTTTTTATGTGTTGCCAGTATGGTACCGTTGCCGGGCAATGAGAGTCCTATGGCCTCTGTGAGCGAGTTCATCGAATTGGCAGTAAACATGCCTGAGCAACTGCCGCATCCAGGGCATGAGCACTGTTCTATCTCTGCCATCTCCTCGTCGGTCACCGATTTGTCGGCACCCTTCACCATAGCAGTTATGAGGTCGGCATTCTCGCCTCTCCATCTACCTGCTTCCATTGGTCCGCCTGAGCAGAACACTGTAGGTATATTAAGTCTCATGGCAGCCATGAGCATGCCTGGTGTCACCTTGTCGCAGTTGGATATGCATATCATGGCATCTGCCTTGTGTGCATTCACCATATATTCCACACTGTCTGCGATGATATCGCGGCTGGGCAATGAATAAAGCATGCCATCATGTCCCATGGCTATTCCGTCGTCGATGGCTATGGTATTGAATTCGGCTGCATAGCACCCCATGTTTTCTATCTCTTGCTTTACTATCTGTCCTATCTCGTGAAGATGGGTATGACCTGGCACAAACTGTGTAAAGGAGTTGACCACGGCTATGATAGGTTTGCCAAACTGCTCACGTTTCATGCCTGTGGCCACCCATAGCGCACGCGCTCCAGCCATCCTGCGTCCTTCTGTGCATACGGCACTTCTCAATTGATGCTTCATATATGATAACAATATGTTGTTTATTACTACTAATTGAAATTGACTGCAAAGTTAATCTTTTTTTTGCTAATTGCCAACTATTTTATCGTCAAAAATAGCAATAAACAACAAATTGTTATCACTTTTGTTAAAATCCTAACATTTTATCACTAAAAACTGCACTGTCACTTATGATTTGTGCATTATCCGCTATATTTTAATGTTGTTATTTGACCATAATCACCATCTGGCGTTTCTCTTTGTCCAGTGGTGCCCATTTGTATGATGCCTTGTCAAAGCGTATTGCATTTAGGTCGAAGCACCTTATCGTGGCATCGTGCATGGTTCGGTAATAGATGCGGCGTTTTGTTATGTCGGTAGCCACGGTCCACTGTGTGGCACTGGGGATATCTGGCACCGTCTGTCCTGCGGCGAACTGTATGCCTACAGGTATATCGAAATTATTGAGTATATGGAATGCCTGTTCCACTGTCTTGCCCGTATCTTCATACTTAGGTGCCGATGCCTGATAGAATGCTGCCCTGACGAAGCGCGATGGCGGCGTCATATCGCCGGGAATGCCATGCATACCTCCACCGCCGCCAAAGGCTTTGAGTTGCATGTCGCCCACCTTGCTCATGTTTACGGCACCCGTCTGCAGGTTCACATAGTTATTGAGATTGGTCAAATGCCATTCAAAGCCAGGCGAATTGGTCAGCACCCCAAGAGTGTTTTCATAGAAGTGCAGTTTCTTGCCCACTATCTCCAATACCACCTGTCTGCCGCTCTCCTCTGTTATCCTCCAATGTACGGTAGAGCCGCGTGGGTCGATGGTCACGATATGTATATCGGCAATGGCTGCCTTCACCTCGTCTATAGTTTTAAAGTTAGAGAGTATCCACGACACGAGTTGCAGGTCGCTGACCGTATTTTGCTTCTTTGTGGCATCGTATGTTTCATATTCTCCGTATTCGGGAAAATAGAAGAGGCCTGCGGCTAGTCCGGCCTCGTTGAGACCGTCTACCACAAACTCGGGTTGCTGCACAGCCAGACCCACATATCCATATTTGGCAGTAAAGGCCATGCCCTCCTTATCGCCGCCAGGCACATAAGAGCGCTGCCTATAGCCTCGTGGCACGATGGCATAACAACTCTGCAGGTCGTTGCCTGCCCATTCGATGGTTCGTGCAGCCACTGTTTCTCCCGTGGTGGTGCGCAGGGTTATTCCCGTGCATGCCGAAGAGTACACAAACGGTATCATTGCCAGCATGGCTGAGCACATGATGATTCTGGTAATACTTTTCATAATTGTTCCTCCTTTTCATTAATGTTAGTCCTAAATATCGATGCAAATATAACACATTATCAGCATGATTGTTTTCTTATTCTTTTTGTTTATGCATAATTAACTACAATTCAACCTTTGCCGTTTGCAGAATTATTTGTACCTTTACACCGGATTTATCTATACAGACAATGGAAATAGCAATTATTGGCGGCGGAGCGGCAGGATGTTTTGCCGCTGCCAACCTCTCTTCTTTCATTCATGGGCACACCATAACCGTATATGAAGCGGGCAAGCGTGCCTTGGCCAAGGTGGCCATCACGGGTGGCGGGCGATGCAATCTGACCAACTCCTTTCTCAACATCTCAAGCCTCGAGAGTGCTTATCCTCGCGGTGCAAGGCTGATGAAAAGGCTCTTTTATGATTTCAACCATAATGATGCCTACAATTGGTTTGAGGCTGCCGGGGTGCCACTCTTAACGCAGTCTGACCAGTGTGTCTTTCCTGTATCTCAAGATGCCATGGAGATTGTGGGCACACTGCTGAAAATTATGCATACCAACGGAGTGGTGCTCAAAACAAGTCATAGGCTAACCAGGATTTCCAAAGCAAACAAGGAAGATCATGGTTATTCATTGCAATTTTCCAATGGTTATAATACCAGTGCCGATATTGTGCTGGTGGCCACGGGTGGCAGCCCGCGCATAGAGGGTCTTTCCATGCTGTCGCCTCTGGGCTTGTCATTGGTCAGTCCGGTGCCGTCGCTCTTCAGTCTGTGTCTTGCGCCCCACTCACTCAAAGACATGGCAGGCACGGTGGTAGAGGATGCGGTGGTTGGACTATGCTCCACCAAGATCAAAGCCTCCGGACCGCTACTCATCACCCATTGGGGATTGAGTGGACCAGCCATACTCAAACTCTCGTCATACAGTGCCCGACTCCTTAATGATCTGGGGTATAATGCAAAGATCAGCATCAATTGGTTTGGCCACAGCAATGAAAAAGAGGTGAGCGGCATGTTGTATGAAATGGCCATAAGAAACCCGCAGAAGCAGTTGCAGAACATCTATCCCGAGTGTTTCAACAGCAAGTTATGGCGCTTTTTGCTTGAGCAGTGCAAGATGCGTCCCGAGATGCGATGGGGCGAAATGGGCAGCAAGGGTTTCAGCCGCATGGCAGCCATCATGACCAATGATATTTATAATGTGAATGCCAAAAACAAGTCGAAGGAGGAGTTCGTGACCTGCGGTGGTGTTTCTCTTGACAATATTTCTGCCAAAACCATGGAGTGCCGCAATCATCGTGGATTGTTCTTTGCTGGTGAGGTTTTAGACATAGATGCCATAACAGGAGGATTTAATCTTCAGGCAGCATGGACCACAGGGTATGTGGCAGCAAAAGCCATAGCAGATTATGCACTTATGTAAGCGGCAGGTTTAATCATTTTCATGAGAAATAAAGCATTTAAGGTGGGTCCTATAAATTCCCACTGTCAAAATGATTATTTTGGGGTTGACATTTATAGAACCCACCTTAATTTTATAAGATTTGTATCTTATCCAAAGGAAGATTTGTCATATCAGCTATTTGATCTATAGGCATTCCAGTATCTTTCAGTGCCTTCGCAGTAGCCAGCAATGCTTTCTCTTGTTGCGCTATCTGCTCAATTTGCTGAGCTATATGCTCTTTTTGCTGAGCTATATGCTCTTTTTGCTGAGCTATCTTTTTATCTCTCATCATAATAGCGGTATCTCTGTTTTCGATGGCAGAGAAATATTCATCTTCCACGTTCATGTCCTGTCTGAGCTTGGAGTCAGAGGCAGCAGCCAGCAACCTATGCAGGATATGCTTCATCTCGGTATCATTAGCATAACTATTCTCGTCTATTTTGAGAACCTGTCTATTATTCTTGTCCTTGTTTGACTGGTCAAACACGCTGAGCACTTCCATAAGCCTGTTGTTTACATGTCCGTGCAGCAATGGGATCTGCACGATGATGCTGTCGTGCACGAGGCTCTCCACAAACGGGTCTGGTATGCCTTTGGTCACCTCATTTCCATCATAATCATACGATTTATGTCTAACATACAACACAGGCTCTTCTATGTCGCCAACCCTATGACCAAGCAGATATACGGTAATCATCGGTATGCCGTAGCCACATGGATTGTCATCTTTTAGTATATTGTCTGGATTGGCATATTGGGTGCCGAGATATTGTCTAAACCGAAGCGTTTCGGTCTCCAACCAAGTCTTTTGCAATTCGATGAGCACCAATTTGAGGCTTCCATCATCTTGCTTGACCTTAGCACCAAAGTCTATTCTGAACATAGAAACCTTGTCTTTTATGCCATTGGTATACTCATGTTTGCGCACATCCACCTCCACCACTTCTTTCTTGAGCAGTGCAGATAGTATGGTCTTGGCCACACGTTCATCCTCCATTAGAAACTTAAACACAGAGTCATATATCGGATTAGCTATACTGATTATCATAAATACACCTTTAAATAGTTAATAAATTAATGCCATCTAATCGCTATCAACTGCAAAGATACAATATCACTTTGATATATCAAAATTATTTGGCAAAAAAAATACTGAGGATATGTATCGTATCTGCATTTCAATATTATTACAAATAATTAGGGTGTCCAGTTAGATATACATAATCAGGCACCCGAGGTAATATGGTATAACATGGTAACCCACGTCCTATAAGGGCGAACACGAATCAAAGGTAACATCCTCTATGACCGCTCAATTTAGAACGTCAAACCGGACGCCCTAACAAATAATCCTTATATCACGCAAACTTTTTGCGCTTTTATTTTGCGGACACGGCTTTTTATTGTAACTTTGTGGCATAAACAAAACTATTTATGGGGTGTTATATAAATTAGCTTGCAAGCATAAGAGGTGCAAATATGCCATCAATAGACGTGAGGCATTAACAAACATGGAGCAAAAAGAATGAAAGCAACAATTCCATACATAGAAAGGAAGTTTGATGAGTTTAACCAACGAAACTCTCGCATTGAAGAAGAAAAAGCTGTGGTGGAACAGATGGTACGCCTGTATTGCCGTAAGCATGAAGGTAATGCCAAACTATGCCCCAATTGCAGGGAACTGCTTGACTATGCCTTCTGCCGACTTGACAGATGCCGTTTTGGCAAGCAAAAGCCCACATGCAAACGATGCCCCGTGCATTGCTATAAACCAGAGATGAAAGAAAGAATCAGAGTGGTGATGCGATGGTCAGGACCAAGAATGATTATCTATCATCCTGTTGCAGCCATCAAACATTTGATCAGAGAAACAATTATATTCAAGAAACATTTGATATTATGATGATAACAATAGAGCAACTTATCGGCATTGTAAAAGACGCATCGAGACTGATGGTGACCGACGGATTTGAGATTGAACAGAAAGGTGGATATGAGAATATCGTGACTACCTCCGACCTGTCCGTGCAGAACTATTTGCATGAGAAACTATCGGCAATTATGCCGCAGTCAGGCTTTCTGTGCGAAGAAAAGGACATCAACGACAGCCAGCATGAATATACATGGATCATCGACCCCATAGACGGCACCGCCAACTATAGTCGCGGCATAGACCAGTGCGCCATCTGCGTTGGACTGAAGCATGGCAACGAGATGGTCATGGGAGTGGTTTATGTGCCACGAACCTTAGAGTTATTCCATGCCGAAAAGGGCAAGGGAGCATATCTCAACGGCAAGCGTATAGAAGTGTCTAGTCGAGAGTTCGGCAATGGCGTGCTCTGCACTGCCCTACCCGTATATCATAAGGAGTATACAGAAGTATGCTCAAAGATTATCGTGGATGCTTTTGGCAAATGCAACGACATAAGGCGCTTTGGTGCCTGCGCCCCTGAGTTGTGCTATCTGGCCATGGGCAGGTGCGAACTCTATTTCGAATACCTGCTCAGCCCATGGGATTATGCGGCCGCCTCACTCATAGTGACAGAAGCCGGGGGCATCATCACATCGGCAGATGGCAGTCCGCTACGACTCACCGAACCCACAGGAGTAATAGCTGCCAACACCGTGGCCAACCACCGACAGTTGCTGGATATTTACAACTGTTACATGCAGAAACAATAACAAGCATTTGTTTTTCTCAGTAAATAATAAAGAATTAAAAATAAAAGGGCGTATCAATGGCTTTTATCCATTGATACGCCCTATATTATTGTATGTTAGGTAAATTCTAATGCACTGCCTAACTTTTATACTCTCGTATTGCATCAAAGCATGGACATAGTTTGGGTGTTGCTCCGAGCAAGTCTCTATGTCCCACCACCATAGCATTAGGAAAGAGATTACGCATCATTATCACCAGGTCATTCATACGTTCCTTTTGTTCTGGTGTGCGAGTATCTCTGAATCGTCCCTGTTCATCCCGTCCGCCCTCGTAGCAGATGCCAATAGAGCATCTATTATACGATTTAGCGTGAGCCCCCACCTCCAATAGTTTACGATGTTGGGTGGTAGTGCCATCTTGTCTGATATAGAAGTGAACAGTGAATGACTTTGGTAGTTAAAATGTGTGAATTTATTTAGTAAAAATGGGGGAATGCCAGTGGGAATAACATTTTTTTCGTAACTTTGCAGCCATAAGATAAGTTGCGTTATCCAAAGTAAGCATAAACCGACCGCAATGGAATCATCAAAAGCAAGTTGGAATTAACACTATAGGTGTCATCCATATTAAAACGTATTACTCACAATAACAACATGAAAATGATTACTGTCATGAAAA
>JALFPC010000120.1 GCA_022782305.1 Prevotella sp.
TAAAAGCATAGATAACAAAATGGGAGCATACAAAACGGGCGCGGAATTAGCGTTTTTTTTTTTGATTAACTGTTATTTACACAATAATTTGACAAAACATGGAATTTGATAATATTATGCGATAGATGGGAATAGACCCAACTGAGGAGAATTTCATTCAAAAAAAAGGTCATGCCAGATTACACGTTGCAAAGATACGGCACGCCTTTTTTAGGGTACATTACTTTTCCCACAGCACGTGATGTCATTTCCCACGAAACGTGCATTTTTGCAACTGAGCATGTAAATTACACTCTCTGGGCATGTTATTTTTGTTGGCTGGGCGTGTAGCAAAAAAGGCATGGCTGGCGGTTGCCAAGGAAGATATAGATAGAATAGGAATCTGAGGCGAGGGCTATTGCTCTTATGAGGCGATAATAATTGAGGGTGTGTCAAACAATATTGACACACCCTCTTTAGGTATTGTGATATCCCACTAATGATAGTGTGATATTGTGATATCTAAGTGATTACTCACCCTTGATGGCTGCTACACCTGGCAATACCTTACCCTCGATGGCCTCGAGCAGAGCACCACCACCGGTAGAGATATAGCTTACCTTGTCGGCCATGCCGAACTTGTTGATACAAGCCACAGAGTCGCCACCACCGATGAGCGAGAATGCTCCATTAGCTGTAGCCTTGGCAATAGCCTCGGCAATGGCACGAGAACCTCCCTCAAAATTTGCAAACTCAAAGACTCCGGCAGGACCATTCCACAGAATAGTCTTGGCATTCTCGATGGCAGCAGCAAAAGCTTTGCGAGTGTCGGGACCTGCATCCAGACCCTCCCAGCCCTCTGGGATGTTATTTGATGGGCATACCTGAGTGTTGCAGTCGTTCTTGAAGTCGTCGCCAGCTATACAGTCGGTGCCGAGCACGAGATTTACACCATTCTCCTTGGCCTTCTTTATCACATCGAGAGCCACGTCGAGTTTGTCATCTTCGCAGATAGACTTTCCGATGTTGCCACCCTGTGCTTTGGCAAAGGTATAGGTCATACCACCGCAGAGAATGAGGTTGTCCACCTTGCCGAGGAGGTTTTCAATGATGCCGATCTTTGTAGACACCTTTGAACCACCCATGATGGCAGTGAATGGGCGCTTGATATTGCTGAGAACATTGTCTACAGCCTTCACCTCTTTCTCCATGAGGTAGCCGAGCATCTTATTGTCAGCATCGAAATAGTCGGCGATAACAGCAGTGGAAGCATGCTTACGATGGGCGGTGCCAAAGGCGTCCATAACATAGCAATCAGCATAAGAAGCGAGTTTCTTGGCGAACTCCTTCTGGCTTGCCTTCATGGCTTTCTTGGCCTCGTCATACTCAGGAGTACCCTTTTCAACACCTACAGGCTTGCCTTCCTCCTCAGGATAGAAACGGAGGTTTTCGAGCAACAGAGCCTCGCCTGGCTGCAGGGCAGCAGCCTCAGCCTCGGCATTGCCACAGTCTTTGGCAAACTTGACATCCACACCGAGAGCGGCAGACACATTGCCTACAATCTGAGAAAGAGACAATTCAGCCTTTACCTTGCCCTTTGGCTTACCCATGTGGCTCATCATGATGAGAGCGCCACCATCAGCCAATACTTTCTTGAGAGTGGGAAGAGCACCGCGAATACGGGTGTCGTCAGTAACTTTGCCATTTTCGTCCAATGGCACATTGAAGTCTACGCGTACGATGGCTTTCTTGCCTGCGAAGTTGAATTGATCGATATTCATTTTCTTTACCTAAATATTAAGTTGTGTTATACAATCTTGCTTGAAATGCAGCACAAAGTTACGGCTTTTTCTCTGAAAAAAGATACTCATAAGCACCTTTTTATATATTTTTTACGTAGAAATAAGGAAAATGCTATATGGAGTTGACAAAAAAAACGTAACTTTGCATTTGCAATCACCAATAAGGTGATGCACAACAACAAATCAAACTTATAATAAGATGAAAAAGATAGACACATCAAACGCACCCGCAGCCATTGGGCCATACAGCCAGGCTATTGAAGTAGGAAACCTCGTATTCGTATCGGGACAGTTGCCCATAGACCCATCCACAGGGACTTTTGCTCCAGGCGGAATAAAAGAGCAAACACGCCAGTCGCTCACCAATGCTAAGGCCATTCTGCAGAAGGCTGACACCGACCTCTCCAAGGTGGTGAAGACTACGGTGATGCTGAGCGATATTGCCGACTTTGGTGCTATGAACGAGGTTTATGCAGAATTCTTTGCCGACCCCTACCCTGCCCGCTCAGCCTTTGCAGTGAGAGATCTGCCCAAGGGCGCACTGGTGGAAATAGAGATGATAGCAGAGAAATGATACGGGCATAATGGCAGACAAAAAAAAGGAGGCATGATGGCAGACAACATAACAGAAGCCAAGGACTCACTGATTATTGTGAGTGGTGGCATGGACAGTGTGACCCTCTTGCATGAATACTGCGAGCGGATAGCCTTAGCTGTGTCTTTTGACTATGGCAGCAACCACAACCAGCGCGAGATAGCCTATGCTCGTCTGCACTGTGGTCGATTGGGCATTGAGCATATAGTAATACCCTTGGAGTTTATGCAACGATATTTCAAGAGTTCGCTGCTGGAGGGTGCCGAGGCCATTCCCGAAGGCCATTATGAGGATGAGAACATGAAATCTACTGTGGTGCCATTCCGCAATGGCATCATGCTCTCAATAGCAGCAGGCATGGCAGAAAGCCGCGGTTTGAAGTATGTGATGATGGCCAACCACGGCGGCGACCATGCCATCTATCCCGACTGCCGGAGCGAGTTTGTGGATGCCATGTGTGCCGCCACACGTGCTGGCACATACGTTGGTGTGGAGGTATTAGCTCCATATACCAATATCACCAAAACCGATATTGCCTGCAAGGGAAAGCAACTGGGTATTGACTATGGCGAGACATGGTCATGCTACAAGGGCGGCGAAAAGCACTGCGGACGCTGCGGCACCTGCGTGGAACGCAAGGAAGCCCTGCACGATGCTGGCATTGCCGACAACACAGAATACGAACTGTGATTTGCAAGCAATCATCAATCATCATCAATCAATAATCAATAATCATCAATCAATTATCAATCAATCTTTCACCCAAACAATGCCCTAAGCGCCTCTTCCACCTTTTTAACAGGCACTATGTCAATTTTATAGCGCTTGGTATTGAATCCCGACATGTTATAATGTGGCACGATGATATGGCTGAAGCCGAGTTTTTCGGCTTCGGCCACTCTTTGTTCTATGCGGCTCACTGGTCGCACCTCACCGCTCAATCCCACCTCGCCAGCCATACACCATCCTGTCTCAATGGCTGTGTCTACATTGCTGCTGAGCACGGCAGCAATAACACTGAGGTCCATGGCAAGGTCGGTGACACGCAAGCCGCCAGCAATATTGAGAAACACATCCTTTTGCATGAGTTTGAAACCCACACGCTTCTCCAATACAGCCAACAGCATGTTTAGGCGGCGCTGGTCAAAACCCGTGGCGCTGCGTTGAGGTGTGCCGTAGGCTGCCGATGATACCAAAGCCTGGGTCTCAAGAAGAAAGGGGCGCACACCCTCGATGGCGGCACTAATAGCCACACCACTCAACCCCTCATGGTCTTGAGTGAGCAGGAGTTCAGAGGGGTTGCTCACCTGGCGCAGACCCGATTGCATCATCTCATAGATACCCAGTTCGGAGGTGCTGCCAAACCTATTTTTGATGCTTCGCAATATGCGGTACATATAATGCTGGTCGCCCTCAAACTGTATGACCGTGTCTACGATATGCTCCAGTATCTTGGGTCCGGCCAGAGTGCCCTCCTTGTTTATATGACCTATGAGGATGACGGGTATGCCCGACGTTTTGGCAAAGCGGAGTAGCGACGAGGCACACTCCCTGACCTGTGTGATGCTGCCCGGACTGGTTTCTACCTGTTCGGTATAGATGGTTTGTATGGAGTCAATGATTACTATCTCTGGCTTGAGGTAGGCAATGGCTGAATAGATTTTCTCGAGTGATGTCTCACAGAGGATATGGCAGGTATCGCTGTCTTCATGCGGTATGCGCATGGCACGCATCTTAAGTTGGTGTGCGCTCTCCTCGCCACTAACATAGAGTATGCTTTGGTCCTGCATTCGTAGTATGGTTTGCAGTGTGAGGGTGCTCTTGCCTATGCCCGGTTCGCCACCGAGCAATACAATGGAACCAGGCACCAAACCACCTCCTAACACACGGTTGAGTTCATCGTCGCACATGTCTATGCGTGGGTCCTGCCGGCTGTCTATTTCCTTGAGCAAGCGCGGACTGTTATTAGTCAGTCCGTTGCCTTTCAGTTTTGTGGCGGTGGCGGCACTGGGCGCCGATGCTGCCACTCTAATCTCGCGGAAGGTGTTCCACTGTCCACAACTCGGGCATTTACCAATCCATTTTGTTGATTCCTGTCCGCAGTTGTCGCAAACGTATGCTATCTTGTCTTTTGCCATAATATTATGCTTTTCGTATTGATCACAGTCACTGGGAGTAGATACTACATTCTCACTGCAAAGATACAAATAAATATCGAGAGGCAAAGCATGATGGAAAGAAAATAATTGCCATTTTATTTTGATTTGTCTAAAGGTTGTTGTATCTTTGCACCCGAAAACAGCAAGATAGGCTAATATCGCAATTAATTTAAATACAGTGAGGCGACTGGTGTATTGGATTACGCCTGCCGCCTTTTATTTTCTCCAATAGACGAAAAGAGATTGATTATGAGGAATTTATCCCGAATGATAACCATAATGCTGACGGCCTCCACCATAATGGCATGCGGCCACTCTTACCAACAGACCAAAGAATTATCGAGGATGGAGCGCAAAAGACTGGCACGAGAAGACAGTATGGCGCTCAAGGTGGCGGTGATGCCATCGCTCGACTGCCTGCCGCTATATATTGCCGAAAAAGCCAAATTGTTTGAATCGCTCGGCAGCGATATCAGACTAAAAACCTTTACAGCACACATGGACTGCGACACAGCACTGGCGGGAACAGGCGCTGAGATTGCCATGACAGACATCGTAAGAATGGAATATATGAAAAAGTCAAAGGGCATGGCAATAGATTATGTGGGCGCCACCGACAACCACTGGCAACTCATCACAAGCAAGTATTCTCGCATCAGGCAACTGAAGCAACTGGACGACAAGATGGTGGCAATGACACGATTCTCCGTTACAGACATGCTCTCAGACCGCATTGCCGACAGCGTGAAAATAGAAAAGGATAAACTCTTCAAGGTGCAGGTCAACGACTTGCACGTGCGGCTCATGATGCTCATAAACCATGAACTGGATGCTGTGTGGATGTCCGAACCCCATGCTACCCAAGCACGCACTGGAGGTAACAAGGTGCTGGCAGACTCGCGCAAAATGGATATCAGAATGGGAGTGATGGCTATGAGAACAGACAAGATGAAGGGCAAAAGCAGAGACAAGCAACTCAACGACTTGATAAAGGCATATAACATGGGGTGCGACAGCATAAACAAATGGGGACTGGCACACTATTGCGACCTCATAAAAAGCAAATGCCACGTAGACGACAAAACAATAAAACGACTGCCCCAAAACAGCAGATACCAACATCTGAAAGCACCAAGACCACAGGATATTGAATACGCACAGAAATGGATCAACGCACTATGAAAAATCTGGAAGACGCCATAAAAAGAGCAATCGGATTGACCGCATACGACCGCATGTATGAGGCCATAGAATTAATCATAAATGCAAGGCTCAGCGGCGAAATGCTCATGGAAAGGAGCGACATAGACGATGTTTGCAATGAGTATATGATGATGAGGGAATTCTGGGCGAAAGGCTACAGCGATGAGCACCGCAATGATATTGCCAACGCACTCAAACGCAAGATTCATGTGGCCCTGGCTGACGTTCTGCATAATATATACAGGCAGAAATATGCACTCTTCGACAATGACTACAGGTATATAACCAAGGGCGGAAGGGAATGGTCTATGGAGTCGGTGGCCAACAATCTGGAGAAGTACGTGACAGACATGGCACTGGCCGAACTCAGCGGCAACGCTCTAAACGGACAGAGGCAGGCACAGATGCTGGGAGACCAGCACGCCAAATATATGGACGACCTCTTCACCATGATATGGACATCCAAACAGTGGCCAGATAGTTATATGACAGCAATGAGCAATATCACCACAAACCCTATCTACGATGCCAACGACCAGCAGATGATAGTGTCGGCAATAATGGTGGGATGCCTACTCATTTTCGATATCAACAAATATTCCACTCTCTTCAACACACTCAAAAACAGCAGCAATGAGCACGTGAGAAACCGTGCTCTGATAGCCCTGCTACTCATTGTGGAATCGGCCGAAAGAAGAATTTATCCACAAATAAAAGAGATGGTGACATATATGGCCGAGCATTATACACACGAGATTGCCGAGATACAGATGCAGGTGATATATTGCGTGGGAGCCGAAGACGACACACAGAAGATTCAAAAAGAGATAATGCCCGACATAATAAAAGGTGCAAAAATCAAGGATATACTCGCCAACGACCCTCTGGCCGGCAATGACATAGAGGAAATACTGGGTTCGGAGGATTTCGAGGGATTGCAAGACAAGATGATGGAGAGCATCACACAAATGCAAGAAAAGCAGAAAGAGGGCGTGGATATATATTTCGGTGGGTTCAGCAGAATGAAAGGCAACATGTTTTTCTCTGTCCCCAACCATTGGTTTATGCCTTTCAACTATGCACACCCCGCACTGACTCCACTGAGGCAGGCCATGGGCGACAACGGACGGTTTATAGAAACGATGCCCTTCTGCAATAGCGACAAATATTCTTTTGCTATCGAGTTTGCACGCATTTGCAACAACACACAGGTGACAGACTTATTCAGAAACGGCGAACTGCTCAACATGACAAAAAGCGAACAAATGGCCCAGACCGACAACTCACCCTCAACAGAGAGGCTCTTCATACTGCAAGACATATATCGCTTTTTCAAACTCAGCCCATACAGCAAGGTGTTTCCAAACCCAATGGCCAAATCTCATTATGAGGGCAACAACTATCTCTTCCTTACCAACGTGCTCTTTCAGAATACTCCCATTTCTGATGCCATCAACGACATAATAGGCACATGTTTCAAGAAAAAGAAATTCAATGAGGCTACCTATCTGCTCTTCGACCGACGCACATGCACCCTCAACGACTTTGACTATTATATGGCTTGCGCCTATGCCATACAGAATGTGGACATGGAACAGTGTACCGTGGCCAAGGTGATGAACGATGAGATGGGCTATCTAAAGGCTGCCCTTGAAATCAGGTATGACGACAAGGCCTTGGCGGCATACGCGCTGGCCGCATACAAAAACAACAATATCGAACTATGCATAGAGAGTTATACCAAACTATCTGCTCACAAGTCTCTCACCAATAAGCAACTGATGAGAATGGCTATCTGCCACTGCAAACTGGATGACTATGATGCTGCGGCGGAAATTCTGTATAAACTTGATTTCGAGATAGAAAACAATCCAAAAATAAGATATTATCTGGCGCTAACCTGCATGTGGCGCAACAAGATACAACAGGCTATCAACCTGCTCGAGAGCATAGACATAAGCGGCAATAGCGATGCCGAATGCCTGCTGGCTATTGCACGTTGGCACTCAGGCGACATAAACGGAGCCTCCGACCTATTCGTGCAATCACTCAAAGACAACGACAAATGCAGCAACAAATCATGGGAGTCGGCACCATATATCTATCTCATGTCACCACACCTCTCACTCATCAAGCACCTCGGTATTGATGATGTGAACAGAGACCTTATGTCTTCCTATATATATAATAAGGTGTAATTATTATAGGCTGCAATATATAATAAGGTGTAATAAGGTCTGGAGATGCAATTTGAATGATGATAGAGTGATGCTATAGGAATGGTGAGAGGAGATGGGCAAACCATCCCACAAACTTTTTCCACGGGGTGCGGAACTTATCCCATCGCTCTTCGGTCAGATAGAAACTCTTTTGCTTGTCGCGGTCGAAGAGACGTGAGAGTTCGGCTGTAGTGTTGGCATCCACGATCACCGCATTCTCCTCATAATCCCATCTGAGGCTTCGAGCATTGAGATTGGCACTGCCCACGGTGCAGAACTTGCCATCCACCATTATTACCTTGGTATGATGGAAGCCAGGCTCATACATCCACACATCGCAACCTTTTTTCATCAACTTGTGCACATTATAAAACACACAGTCGGGAGTGAGAGGAATATCGCTCTTCACCGATACCATAATCTCTACTTTCACACCTCGCTTCACGGCATTAACCAAGGCTTTCTTCAACTTGCGGTTGAGGGTTAGATATGGATTCACAAGTTTTATGGAGTCTCGTGCACTATTGATGGCACCGAGATAGAAATCTCTGATAATGGCTGGCGAGATATGGGGTTCTCGGTTGATGATGCCCACCATCTTGCGGTGTGCGGTGACTGTAGTGTCGGCCTTCAGACTATTCATGACCACTGGTTTGTATGCCCGAAAATATTGGGGTTTAAACAGATCTTCGCCTGTTACCTTCTCCCATATACGGGCAAAGATCATCTGCAGTTCGCTCACTGCCCCACCCTCTATACGGCAGTGCATGTCGCGCCATTCGCCCACCTGCTCGGTGCCGTTGATATAATAGTCGGCCACATTCATGCCGCCCGTGTATGCCACATTGCCATCTATGACCACTATCTTGCGATGGTCGCGCGTAAACACATGGTTGACCCAAGGAAAGCGCACGGGGTCGAACTCATGGATATCAATGCCAGCCTGGCGCAGCATGGCCACATGCTTG
The DNA here is from genome assembly GCA_022782305.1 of Prevotella sp. Lineage (GTDB taxonomy): Bacteria > Bacteroidota > Bacteroidia > Bacteroidales > Bacteroidaceae > Prevotella. The sequence goes on from JALFPC010000120.1 coordinate 8,926, forward strand.
CGAGTGAGTGGTCGGTTGTTGGAGTCATTGCCAAAGCCATCAAAGAGTGCGCGCACCTCCACACCCTCGTCATGCTTTTGCTTGAGCAACCTGAAGAGGAGTCCAGCTATGGAGTCATTGCGAAAATTGAAATATTCGAGATGAATACTGCTCTTGGCCTGGCGTATGGCTTCAAACATATCATCGAATTTCTCCTGCCCCGTGGTGAGCAGTGTTATGCTGTTGTTGTTTGAAAACCTCACACCCTTAGACTTAAGCATGGCCACCATGGCACTGTCTGATGCCTCTTCTGTCAGTATACAACGAGCACTTGCCATGCCCACGGAAACCCAGAGCATGGCAATAATCATAAGATGTCTCATCACTTCTTTCTATGCTTCACACGGTATTCGAGTGGTGTAACACCGTATTTTTCCTTAAAGTTACTAATAAAGTTTTCTGCCGTAAGGAAGCCGATATTGATGGCCAACTCACTCAAATTAATATCTGTATTCTCGAGCAGCATACAGGCATGTTTGAGGCGTATCTCCCTGACGAGCTCTATAGGTGTCTTCTGAGTTATGGCGCGTATCTTTTGGAAGAAAGGAACACGCCCCATGCCCATGGCCTCGGCCATGAGGTCTACCTTTATCTGTCCTCGACTCATGTTATGCACCACATACTGCTCTACGTTACGCATGAGATTGCGGTCCATCTCGTTGGCCATTGAATAGTCGCCAATGGTGGAGTCGCGGTAGTATTGAGCATATTTGTCTTCCTCTTTTTGAATGTCTATGTCGTGTTCGGTGGTGGTGCGTTGTTTGTCACTCTCCTTGTCGTCGCTCACGCTGTCGGATATACCCACGGTATCGAGATTGATTGTAGATGTGGTCATACTCGAGTTGCGTCCTTCGAGTCGTCTGGTCTCGTCGCCCTCTATGAGGTTGTTGAGCGACTCGTTTGGTGCCAGTCCCAGTAGAGAGTTGAATCGTGCTGCGGCCTCCTGCAGGTTGAATGGTTTGGCCAGATAATCATCTGCCGAGAGAGTGATGCCCATATCCCTCATATCGTTTGGCGTGAGCACCTTGTCGGTAACGAGCACGAATTTGATGTTGTGGGTGCGTGGGTTGGTCTTCACCATATTGCAGAACTCGCTACCCGTGCAGTGTGCCATCTCCTGCTTGCACACAATAATATTGGCACCATTGGCCTCTACATCCTCTACAGCCTTTGATGTATCATTATATGTAATCACATTATATATAGCACCAAGTCGCTGCTCCACAAACTTGAGATATTCGGCATTGTCGTCAACAAATATTAGTGTATACTTCTGCGTGATGAGTCCCTTGCGCACATGGCCGATGTTGGCTGTTAGTTCCTCGCTCTCCAGGTCGGCAAGTTTCACTATGCCGTTGTCGTTGAGTTGCAGGCGCTGGTTGGCATCCTCGGTAGCTTTCTCTTCGGGATTGTCGAGAGCCATCTGCATCTCTGATATTCGTGTGATGATTTGCAGCATCTGGAAATGTAGCGAGTTGATCTGCTCCTGTCCTTCTATTGACGTGTCGCGTTCTGCCATGCTACCTATGATGGATGTCATACGTGCCATGGGTTCTCGCAGGTCGTCGCTGGCGTTCTTCACCTCCTCGCGTTGCAAGATGAGTTGTCCAAGCACCATCTTCTTGCTTGCCCACAAGAATTTGACTTTCTTGCTCACTGCCATGTAGAAGTAGTAGCATGCAGCCATCAGTACCAGCACAATAAGTATAACCCACCACTTCATCCACCATGGGCGATCTATGTGTATCTCGAGCACTCTCTCCTGATTGCTCACGGCACCATCGGCACTCACTGCCTTTACATGTAGGTAATAGGTACCGCTGCTGAGGTTGGTAAAGGTCACACCATGCTTGAGTGCGTCGCCATTGCGCCAGTCATCGTCGAGGCCTTCCATCCAATACATAAACTGCAGACCCTCGCTCTGGTTATAGTTGCCTGCTGCGAACTTGAGTGTGAAGGTATTTTGCGAGTTGTTGAGAGTGATCTTCTTGCTTTCATTGAGAGCCTGTGGCAATATCACCTTGCCCGAATAGTCGTGACCCACTTCCACCTCCTCTTCGTCAATGAAGAGTTGTGTGAGCATAACCTTTGGTAGCGATTCCACCTTAGTCTTGCCGTGCTTACGTATCCAGTTTACACCGAAGAGTCCGCCAAACATCACGTTGCCATCCTTGCGTCGGCATATTGCTCCCACGTTAAACTCCTTGCCTTGCAGTCCGTCAGAGACGTTATAGTTGTAGAGTCCGATATTGAAAGTGCCTGTTTCATGATTGCGCTGCACCACAGCTCTGGCCACACCATTGCTGGTTGTTATCCACACATTATTATTTTTGTCTTCTGCCAGTCCGCAGATATTATTATTGCAGAGTCCGTAGGCATTGGTAATATGCTGTAGGTTATCGTTGTCGAGATTGAGCACGTTGAGTCCAGCTCTTGTTCCTATCCACAGCAGATGCCGAGAGTCTTCTATCACCTGCGTGATATATGCATTTGTAAATTTCTTATCTCCATTGATATTGCCCGTGTATACCTGCTTGTCGCCTGTTGAGATATTGATAATCACAAGTCCTGAGTTGGTGCCTGCCAGTATACGATTGCCCGAGGCATAATATAGCGATGTAATCTTGTTGGTGTGTAGTCTACCGTTTTCTTTGGTATACGATGCGAAGGTATTCATTTTGAGGTTGTAGACCTGCAGTCCCTTGTCGGTGGCTATCCATAGGTTGCCTATGTTGTCCACACACATGGCGTTGATATGATTGTCTGCCAATCCATTTTTGTTGCTCCTCACATACTGATAGATGGTAGACTGCCCATTTTTGATGCGTGTCAGTCCATTTTGCCTTGAGCCCACCCATACGCTACCATCGGGTGTATAGGCCATGGCGGTAACCTGTCGGCTTGCCACCTCTCCCTCGTAGCCAATCACACCACGGTCGTTGGAACCCATCCACACACGTCCCGAGTCATCCTGGCAGATGGCAGTGATGTCTCCAATCATATCTACAGAGAACTTATACACGTTCTCTCCGCAAATGGCGGCACCGTTTTTCTCTGTGCCCACCCAGAGCAAATCGCTGTCGTCCACATATACACAGCGCACGTTGATATCGTCGTTGAACTGAACATATCCGCCGTCTTGGGGTTTCACCTGTTCCATCTCATAGGTGCGGGCGCTTACCTTAATGAGTCCGCTACGATCGGTGCCTATCCAGATATTGCCCTTGCGGTCGGCAGCCATACCATTCACCGAACGGTCAACGGCATCGTTGGTCATGCCGAGCTGCTCGCCTATGGTGGTCACCCACTTCTGCTGTTTCTTCACATACATCAGCAGGGTGCCATGACCATAGAGCCAGATGTTGTCGTTGGGATCGGCAAAGGCCTTGAGACTTGTGGTATGAAGTAACTTGCGCTCTACGAGCCCGAAATCTTTCCATACCACCTTCTGTCCGTCTTCGATGTTTACGCATATCATGCTACCATCTTCGTATACTAAGAGCACGCCATCGCGGCACTCGCCTATGGTGCTCACATGACCAAGTGGAATACCCTTGGCATCAGTGGTATAACTGAACTCATAGAGCAGTTGCTTCTGCATGTTATATGCTATCACTCCTCTCGAGGGGATATATGCCCAGAGATTTTTCTTATGGTCAAAGAACACATTCTCGGGATTGTCCTTAATGCCCATTTTGGTGTATACCTGTTGCATGTCGCGCTCGAAATTCTCGAGTTGCGGACTGTATACACAGATGCCTGAGGCGGTCTTTACCCACAAACGTCCGTCAAGGGCTTCCTGTATGCTCTCTATATAACTGTCGGCTAACGAGGTGCCATCCTGGGCATCACTTTGAAAGCTCTTAAATGTGTAGCCATCATACCTGTAGAGTCCTGCTGGTGTGCCCATCCAAATGAATCCTCTCGAGTCTTTGATAATGCAGTTAATCTGACTACTGTTAAGGATGTTCCTGTTGTCTATAGACTTAAACATCAGCACTGCGGCTGCCATGATAGGTATCGCAAGCAATAGTATGATGAGATAATGTGTCTTTGTCTTTAGCATAATTCGTAGGTTTGTTTTTTGCCTATATCTCTTCTTATACCATGCAAGAGTAATGATCTACCACTCCGAGCAGTCGATGCTCATCGTCTATTACGAGCACAGAGTGTATCTTGTATTTGTTCATGATCTTCTGTATCTCCGAGATCTTGGTTTGCAGTCCCACGGTCTTTGGTGTGATGGTCATGATGTCTGCCACAGTCTTGTTGAAGAATTGTGCCTGCCACTGCTCCATGGCGCGGCGAATGTCTCCATCGGTAATCAGTCCCACCACCTTGCCATCGCGTTCTGCAATGCCCAGTCCGAGTTTGCCTTTGCTCACCAAGATGATAGCCTCTCCGAGGTGCATGTCGGGTGGCAGTGTGGGCATATTATCCTTGTGCATCACATCCTGCGCAGTGGTAAGCAGGCGCTTGCCAAGTTCGCCTCCAGGGTGGAACTGAGCAAAGTCCTGCGGTTTGAAATCGCGCACCGTCATCAGTGCCACAGCCAATGCGTCGCCCATGGCCAGGGTGGCGGTGGTGCTGCTGGTGGGAGCAAGGTTGAGTGGGCATGCCTCCTTCTCCACGCTCACGTTGATATGACAAGTGGAATACTTGGCCAGCAACGAAAGAGGGTTGCCGCTGATGCCTATAATAGGTATTTGTTTGTGCAGGAGCATGGGTATGAAGCGTAGCAGTTCATCGGTCTGTCCAGAGTTGGATATGGCCAGCACTACATCGTCGGTGGTCATCACTCCTAAGTCGCCATGAAACACGTCGAGGGGATTGATAAAGAATGACGGTGTGCCCGTGCTCGAAAGTGTGGCAGCTATCTTGGCACCTATATGTCCGCTCTTGCCCACGCCTGTCACTATCACCTTGCCGCGGCAATGGAGCATCAGGTCTACGGCCTTGTCGAAATTGTCGTCTATGTTTGGTATGAGGTCCAACAAAGCCTGGGCCTCATCTTTGATACATTGTATTGCGTAATTCCTTACTTCCATATCTGTGGATTAATGGATTCTTTTTGTTGTTGATTCAAAGCCTTCTTATTGCCAGGTTATGCATTGAGTTCTGCCACCAGAGCCTCCAACTTATCGAGCTCCAGCATGTTGGCAGCATCGCTGAGCCCATGATCGGGGTCTGGGTGTACTTCAAAGAAATAACCTGTGGCGCCGAAGGCCTTGGCTGCCTTGGCCATCATGGGCACGAAACGGCGGTCGCCACCAGTCTTGCCGTCGGCTCCTCCGGGTCTTTGCACGCTATGTGTGCAGTCCATGATTACCGTTGGCACTATCTCGAGCATATCGGGTATATTTCGGAAGTCAACGGCCAGGTTGTTATATCCAAACATGTTGCCGCGCTCTGTGAGCCACACTTCACTGGCACCAGCATCACGAGCTTTCTCTACGGGATAGCGCATGTCGGCACCACTAAGAAATTGTGCTTTCTTGATGTTTACAATTCGCCCTGTGGCGGCTGCTGCCACCAACAGGTCGGTCTGGCGACAGAGGAATGCGGGTATCTGCAACACGTCGGCCACCTGACCTGCCTCTTTGGCTTGCCAGCTCTCGTGTATGTCGGTCAGTATGCGCAACCCATAGCGCGACTTCACATCTGCAAGCATCTGCAGGCCTCGCTCTATGCCTGGACCACGGAATGAGCGGATGGATGTGCGGTTGGCCTTGTCAAAGGAAGCCTTGAAGATAATGTCTGTTCCTAGTGTTCCATTGATGGCCACTATGCGCTCTGCCACCGTGTTGAGCAACTGCTCCGACTCGATGACACATGGACCGGCGATGAATATATTCTTCATATCTTTTTCTGTTCAATTAGCTAATTCAATATGCAAAAGTATGAAAAATAATTGTAATATCCAAGTGATTATACGCCTTTTTACTTCATACACATTATTTATTTTAAATTTTCATTATTATTTTGTATTTCTTGTGATTGCCGTTACAAAAAAAATACCTACCTATCGTATGATTATTGCAAAAAAATGAGTAATTTTGCGGCGAATTTTTAATCAAACACATAACAGAAACCAAAATGGGAGGATTTTTCGGCACCATCAAAAAGAGCAGTTGCGTAAACGACTTGTTTTACGGAACCGACTATAACTCACACCTCGGAACAAAACGAGCCGGACTGGTAACCTTCGATCAGGAGAAGGGTTTTTCACGTAGCATCCATAGTCTTGAACATGATTATTTTAGATCAAGGTTTGAAAGGGAACTGGATAGCTTCTCGGGAAATTCGGGCATTGGAGTAATCAGCGATACCGACCCACAACCTATCCTCATCAACTCGCACCTTGGTCGCTATGCTGTGGTTACCGTGGCTAAAATAAACAATATGAGGGAGATAGCCAAGGAACTCATGGACCAACGCATGCACCTCAGCGAGATGAGTGCCAACAATATCAATCCCACCGAACTGGTGGCCCTGATGATCAATATGGGCGACACCTTTGTGGATGGAATAAACATAGTATACAATAAGGTGAAGGGTTCGTGCTCTATGCTCATCCTAACCGAAGATGGTATCATTGCAGCACGCGACGCTCTCGGACGCACCCCTATCGTTATAGGTGTGAAAGACGAAGGCTATGCAGCCACGAGCGAAACGACTGCACTGCCCAACCTCGACTTCAAGAGGCTGCGCGATATAGGTCCAGGAGAGATTGTAAAGCTCAAGGCCGATGGCATAGAGCAGTTGCAGAAACCATTCAGCAAATGCCAGATATGCTCATTCTTATGGGTTTATTACGGATTTCCTGCCAGCTGCTATGAGGGCATCAACACCGAATATGTGAGGGAGACAGCAGGAGAAGTGATGGGCCGCGAAGATGATACCGAGGTGGATTGCGTATGCGGTGTGCCAGACTCGGGAGTGGGCACTGCCTTGGGTTATGCTGTGGGACATAATACTCCATACAAACGAGCTGTGCTCAAATATACTCCTACATGGCCACGCTCCTTTACTCCAGGCAATCAAAGCCTGCGCAACCTGGTGGCCAAAATGAAACTCATTCCAAACGAGGCTATCCTTAGAGGCAACAGAGTGGCATTCTGCGACGACTCAATAGTAAGAGGCACACAACTGAGAGACAACGTCAAGACATTCTTCGAGAATGGCGCCACAGAGGTGCACGCCCGCATCTCTTGCCCTCCGCTGGTTTACGGATGCCCATTCATAGGATTCACAGCATCAAAGAGCGACCTCGAACTCATTACCAGACGAATCATTCAGGACTTTGAGGGCGACCCCAACAAGAACTTGGATAAATATGCCACCACAGATAGCCCAGAATATAAGCGGATGGTAGAGGAGATTGGTCGTCAACTTGGACTTACCAGCGTGAAATTCAACAAGATAGAAACACTCATCGATGCCATTGGCCTGCCCAAGGAAAGGGTATGCACCCACTGCTTCGATGGCTCAAGTTGGTTCTTCGGCGAGGATAAAGAATAAGCACAAAAGGGTGCAGTGCATTTATACAAATGAGGGTGTGTCAAAAGTGACTGACACACCCTCATTGCATAATGAATAATTCAGTGTGTTACTTTTTTTGTTCGAAGAGAACCTCGGGAGCCACATCTGTGCGCTCCACCTGCCATGAGGATTCGTCGAAATCGTATGAAGATATCAACTTGAGTTCTCCATTCACATTGGCATATATATAGCCGGTGTTGGAGGTGTCGCCTGACTTCACACCAAGATAGATAAGGATATTGGCCATCTCAATATCTGTGAGTTTTGAGAAATCGAGACACTGGCTATATTCATCCTCACCATATACCAGTTCCTTGCCGTAATAGAACTTGATAGAATTAGCGTCTTTTCCAATTCTCAATCGCTGATATTTCTCGGTGTATTCAAAGGTAACCTGTTTGTCTGTAGGTGCTGGTACTGCTATGAAATAGCCATCAACAATGCGACCAACCACAAACCCTTCACGCTCAAAACCTGCGCTATTGATAACAGCATATCCCTTATACTTGCCTGACAGCACGCCTGGCTTCTGACTCACATCAAAACCGTAGGAGTCATACTTATTGAGCATCTCGGGAGTAACGGGACTCAACTCTATCTCCTGGCAGAATTTCTTGGTGATATAGCCTGGCACCTTATAATAGTCGTTGCCTGCCATTACCTTATACCACTCGGGTGTCTCATCCAGAATGATAAATACCTGGTCTTGGTATGCGGTCAACGGACTATTAGAACCCCAGCCTTTTTGGTTGCTCCATATCACCGTACACTCATCCGTCTCGGGATAACAGGTCATCATTAGTTTGGGAGCGGTGGCACTTGCACTCTTTCTAATGTTTACTTCATTGCCCGTCACCTTGCACATCCTGCCAATCACGGGTTTCTTAATATCAAGGGATGGTCCCTTTACTGTTTGCGTCTGAGCAGAAGACACTGCTGGCATTAGGGTCAGCATGGCCAAAATGGATAATAGAATGCTTTTCATTTTCGTATTGTTTTGAATTAATTGATATGTTTTGAATTACGGCACAAAGATAATAAAAAAAATAAAATTCACGCAACTATTGTCTATTAATTGAACAATTATGACTATATTTGCAGAAAAACCAGAATAAAACAATAAAGCATGTATAAACTACTGACCATTTCTCTTTTGCTTTATGCTGCCAATGTCAATAACGCAGAGGCACAAACAGACAATATCGCACAGACAAAAAAGACGATTGCAAAAAGCCAATCGCAGATAACCAGACAGAAAGCCG